>JAAZPG010000238.1 GCA_012797375.1 Acidobacteriota bacterium | reverse complement strand
TTCATCGCTGGCGATCGTCGCGGAAGACCGCTCCACCTGACATGACGAAAGCGGCTTTTGGAAGGGCGGAAGCGTCCGGCTTCTTGGGGGGCGGGGAGGCCCTCTTTTCCCCGCTCCGGAACGGGGCCGTCCGGCTCAATCGATCCGGACGACGTCGATATAGAAGAGGTCGTCGGCGACCTCGAATTCGTCTTTTTTCAGGTCCGTTTTCATCGTCTGCCATTCGGCCGAGGGCCGGAGGGTCAGCCACTGCCCGCGCCGTCCGGCCTTGACCGGCATGTCGAAGCCCGGGACTTCGGATTTCCAGCGGAAGGACACGGACCCCGCCGCCTCGTCGAGCTTCAGCTCGAGGGCCGGGATGGTGGTCCGGCGCAGGTATTGGTCGAAGACCGGCCCCAGGTCCAAACCCGTTTCGACGTTGAGAAAGGCGAAGGCGTCCTCCGAGCCGATGTTCTGGTATTTGAAGCGGTCGTAGAACCCCCGCAGAAGCGTCCGCCATTTCGCCTCGTCGTCGACGATGTGCCGGAGGGTGTTGAGAAACAGCGCCCCCTTGAAATACATGTCCTGCGGCGCGTTGTAGTGGACGTCCGGCGGGCCGATGATGGGCCTCTCGTTCTTGACCTTCGGCCGGTAGCCGTTCAGGTACTTGACCGCGTCCTCGTACCCGAACAGGTGTTCGACATAGAGCCCCTCCATGTACGTCGCCCAGGCCTCATGAATCCATTCGTCGCAGACGTCGGCCGCGGTGATGGAATTGCCGAACCACTCGTGGGCGGATTCGTGGATGATGATGTAGTCGAACTTCAAGCTGACGCCGACCCCGGTGAAGTCCCTCTCGAGGTAGCCGTTGAGGAAGCGGTTGCCGTAGGCCACGGCCGACTGGTGCTCCATCCCGGCGTAAGGGACCTCGATCAGCTTGTAGCCGTCCTCGGGGAAGGGGTAAGGGCCGAAGTATTTCTCGAAGCATTCGATCGTCGTCCGGGCTTGGGCGAACTGGACCTTGGCTTTTTCCAGGTTCTCCGGGAGGCAGTAGTAATCCAGGGTCAGGCCGTCCATCCGGTCCTCGAAATGGACGTAAGCGGCGATGTTCAGGGCGACGTTGTAGTTGTTGATGGGGTAGTGAACCTCCCAATCCCAGCGGGTATAGCCGTCGCCGAGGTCGGTCCGGCCGGCGAAGCGGCCGTTGGAAACGTCGACCAGTCCGTTGGGAACGGCGACCCGGAGGCCCATGCGCTCGACCTCGTCGCGCTGCTGCTCCTTGTTCGGCCACCAGGTCATGGCCCCGGATCCCTGGCAGGCCGTCGTGATCCAGGGACGGCCGGCGGGATCGGTCTTGAACGTGATTCCGCCCCAATCCTTTTCGCCGGAGGCGCGCCCGGAGAAGTAAAAATCGATCGCCGTGACGGAATCCTTTTTGAGCGGCTCCGGAAAATCGACGAAGACGGCGTCGTATTCCCGGGTGAAGGGGAGGGGAGCGCCGTCGAGGGTGATTTTCTCGACGGTCAGGTGGGCCTTAAGATCGAGCTGGA
>JAAZPG010000237.1 GCA_012797375.1 Acidobacteriota bacterium | reverse complement strand
GCCAGGGCCTCCTCGGCGATCGTCCGGTCGGCCGTCGACGGCGAGGCGAAAAGCGAGAGGGCGGCCGCCCGGCCCATCAGGACGAATTCGAGAACGGTGAAGTTGAACGTCGCGGCCTGCTCTTGGGGGACGAAGGCCAGGCGGCGGGCCCGGGCGGAATCGCCGAGGGCCGCCGCGTCCCGGCCGTCGAGAAGAACCCGTCCGCCGGAAGGCCGCCACAGCCCGCTGAGGCATTTGAGGAGCGTCGTCTTGCCCGCTCCGTTCGGGCCGACGATCGCCGTGATCTCACCGCCTGAGGCGGAGAAGGCCGGAACGAGGAGCTCGAAGCCGGGCCGGGTGAAATGGAGATCCTGGGCGCGGAGATTCATCGCCAGATCTTGGAGGATTTCGAAAGCAGGAGGATGAACAGAGGAAGGCCGACCAGGCTGGTGAAGATCCCGACCGGGACTTCGAAAGCGGCCAGGCTCCGGGCGGCGTCGTCGGCCAGGACAAGAATGCTCGCCCCCAGGGCGGCCGACAGCGGCAGAATCCGGCGGTTGTCCACTCCGGCCAGGAGGCGGACGAGGTGGGGAATGATCAAGCCGAGCCAGCCGATGATGCCGGCGACGGAAACGGCCGCGGCCGTGACCAGGGTGGCCAAGAGGACGGCGAGGCGCCGGTTGCGCTTTACGTCGACGCCGAGCGAGCGGGCTTCCTCGTCGTCCAGCGAAAGGACGTTCAAGCGCCAGGACATGAGGATCAGGACGGTCGTTCCGGCCGCGATCAAGGGAAGGGGAACGGCCAGGTCGCGCCAGCCGGCGGTTCCGAGATTGCCCATCAGCCAGTAGAAGAGCGTTTGGAGGGAATAGGGGCTGGCGAAAAACTCGACCAGGGAAAGGACGGCAGAAAAAAACGCGGAGATGATGACCCCGGTCAAGAGGATCGAGACCGGCGAGGAGCGCGGTGTCCGGGCGGTCAGGAGGACCAGGCCGACGGCCAAGAGGGCGAAGGCGAAGGCGGCGATCTGCGGAGGGACGGAGGACCCGAAGACGACGATCGAGAGGGATGCCCCGAAGGCCGCCCCCGAGGAGAGGCCGAGGATATATTCGTTGACGAGCGGATTTTTAAAGACGGCCTGGAGCGAAGCCCCGGAGACGGACAGGGCCGCCCCGACGGCCAAGCCGAGAAGAATCCGGGGAAGGCGGATGCCGAACAGGATGTCCCTTTCCGCCGGAGTGACCGATCCCCGCCAGGCTTCGACGACGGGCGAAAGAAGCGTTTTGCCGAGGGCGGGAAGGGGGATGTCCGCCGGGCCCACCGTCAAGGAAAAGAAAAAGACGAACAAGGGCGAAACCAGGAGGGCGAGAAAGAGCAGCCGTTTCGATCGAGACATGGAGGATTCCCATTATAGGCGATTCGGACCCGTCTTTCCATGCGGGGACGGCCGGCTTTTCTGCTATAATTGAAATCCTCTTTCCGTGCGCGGGGGATGAGGCGGCGGAGCCATGACGGCCTCCGCGATCCTCCCGCGCCGCCGGGAAGAGAGGGATCAGGGGAATGTCGCGTCCCGGAGAGGAGGAATTCATGAAACGACTGCTTGGAGCCGTTCTGATCGTGATCGCGGCCGCCGCCGGATTCGGAGCGGACGGGCCCGTCTTCGACCGTTATTTTCTCGACCAGACCCTGCGCCTCGATTATTATCATATCGGCGACTTTCAAGAGGAGATCGTCACCCTTGACCGGGCCCTCGTCCAGGGCGCCTGGGCCGGCTCGAAAACCCGCCTCCTCGATCCGTTCGACCTGGGAAGATATTCCGTCAAGATCATCGACGAAGCCTCGGGGACGCTCATTTTTTCCCGCGGGTTCGACAGCTATTTCGGCGAATACCGGACGACCGAGGAAGCCGCCAAGGGAATCCGCCGGACGTACCATGAGTCGGCCCTGATTCCACTCCCAAAGGCGCCGTTTCTCTTCGTCCTGGAAAGCCGCGACCGGAACAACGTCCCGCGGCTGATTTTCGAACAGGCCGTCGATCCGGCCTCGATCGAGGTTCTGAGGAAGCCGCTCGCTTCCGGCGTCAAGGTGTTCGACCTGGCCGTCAGCGGCGATCCCCACGTCAAGGTCGACCTGGCCTTCATCGCCGAGGGGTACACGGCCGCCGAGGAGGCCAAGCTTCGGGCCGATCTCGACCGGTTCGTCGAGCTTCTCTTCAGCCAGGAGCCGTATCGCAGCCTCCGCGGCAAGTTCAACGTCCGGGGCGTTTGGAAGCCGTCCGACGACAACGGCTGCGACGAGCCGGGCTACGGCGTCTACAAATCCACGGCCGTCGCCGCGACGTTCGACTCGCTCGGCTCGGAGCGTTATGTCCTGACCGAGGACAACAAGGCCCTCCGGGACATCGCCGCCCACGCCCCCTATGACGCGCTGGCCGTCATGATCAACCACAAACGCTACGGCGGAGGCGGCATCTACAACGCTTTCTGCACTTTCACCGTCGACAACCAGTGGTACGCTTACCTCTTTCCCCATGAATTCGGCCATTCCTTCGCCGGCCTGGCCGATGAGTACTACACCTCCTCGGTGGCGTACAATGAATTCTACCCGGCCGGAATCGAGCCCCGCGAGCCTAACATCACCGCCCTGCTCGACCCGGCCGGCCTGAAATGGAAGGATCTCCTCACCCCGGACATCGCCGTCCCGACGCCCTGGGAAAAAGAAGAGTTCGACCGGAGCGACACGGCCTACCAAAAGATCCGCGCTGAAATCAACGACAAGATCGCCCGGATGAAGCGGGCCGGCGCCCCGGCCGGCGAGATCGCGAAGATGGAAGAGGAATCCGAGCGGATGTCGAAAGAACAGGCCGAGTGGGTGGACCGGTTCCTGGCCGCGAGCAAGTTCGCCGGGAAAACGGGCGTCTTCGAAGGCGCCGGCTACGCGGCCGAGGGGCTCTACCGGCCGGCCGTGGATTGCCTCATGTTCACCAAGGGGGCCAAGCCCCTCTGCCCGGTGTGCGAGCGGGCCGTCCGGCGGATGATCGAATTCTACGCGGAGTGAACGGCCGTCGGCGGCCGTCCGCATGTTCGAGGCCTGGCTGATCATCGGTCCGACGGGATCCGGCAAGACGCCCCTGGGGGAAGCCCTGGAGCTCGCCGGGTGGAACGGGCGCCGGTGTCTTCATTTCGACCTGGGGGAGGAGCTGCGCCGGATCGCCGCCGGCCGGGACGTTCCCCCGGGCTTGTCGTCCGGGGAACGGGAGGTCATCGGCCGCGTTCTCCGGAAGGGGGAGCTTTTCGAGGACCGCCAAGCTCCCCTCGTCCGGAAAATCATCGATGACTTCCTGCGCCGCCGCGGCGCCCGGGAAGCCGACCTTCTCCTCCTGAACGGCTGGCCGCGCCACCCCGGCCAGGCCCGGGACCTGGAGGCGATCGCCCGCGTCCGGCGGATCGTCTTTCTGAACGCTCCGGCCGCCGTTCTCCGGGAAAGGATCCGGACCGACGCCGGCGGAGACCGGGCGGGCCGCCGGGACGATTCGGCCGGGGAGGTCGAGGCCAAGCTGGCCTTGTTCGAGGAGCGGACCAGGCCGCTCCTGGCCCACTACGCGGCCGCCGGCGTTCCGATCGTTCCGCTGGACGCCGGCCCGACGGATTCGGCCGAGGATCTCCTCCGCGCCCTTCGCCGCGCAGGGGAGCGGGAGGGACCGGGCCCCCGGAACGGCCCGGAGTGACGGCCGCGGGGCGGACGCCCCGGCCGGCCAGTTTTCTCAATTTACTCAGCGCGTTCTCCGGCGGCCGCTCGGCCGCAACGCTCCGGCAAGGGATTGAAACGCGGGACGCTTTGGGAGAAAATACACGCTCATTCCCCCCGGAGTCGTCTTTATGAACATCCATCAACTGGACGGATTTTTCAACCCGCAGCGAATCGCCCTTATCGGCGTCACCGTCAATCCGAACAGCGTCGGCGGAAAAATCCTGGGCAATCTCGTCGGCAGCGGATTCCTGGGCGTCGTTTATCCCGTGAATCCGGCCGTGGAAGCGGTTATGGGGATTCCCTGCTACCCCGGCCTCCGAAGCCTTCCCCGCACGCCCGACCTCGGCATTCTCTGCGGTCCGGCCGCCGAGGTCCCCGGCCTCGTCCGGGAATGCGGCGAAGCCGGCCTCCGGTCCCTCGTCATCGTCTCCTCGGGTTTCCGGGAAACGGGGCCGGAGGGGCGGGCTCTCGAGGAGAGGGTGTTGGCCGAGGCCGCCCGGTTCGAGGATTTGAGGATTCTCGGGCCCAACTGCCTCGGCCTGATCGTTCCGGGCCGGAGGCTAAACGCCAGCTTCGCGGCCGATGCGCCCCGGCCGGGGGAGATCGCCTTCCTTTCCCAGTCGGGGGCGCTCGGCACGTCGGTCCTCGATTGGGCCATCCGGGAAAAGATCGGATTTTCGGCGTTCGTCTCCCTCGGCAACTCGGCCGACGTGGATTTCGCCGATTTGATCGACTATTTCGGCGAGGACGAGAAAACCCGGAGCATCATCTTATATATCGAATCGCTCAAGAACGCCCGGCGGTTCATGACCGCGGCCCGGGCCTTCGCCCGGTCCAAGCCGATCATCGTCTACAAGGCCGGCCGTTTTCCCGAATCGTCCGAAGCGGCCGCTTCCCATACCGGGGCCCTGGCCTCGGAGGATGCGGTCTACGACGCGGCCTTTCAGCGGGCCGGCCTGGCCCGGGTGTTCGACATCGGCGAGATCTTCGACGTGGCCGAGCTTTTGGGCCGGCGGCAGATCCCCAAGGGCGACCGGCTGGGCATCGTGACCAACGGCGGCGGGCCGGGCGTCATGGCCGTCGACGCCCTGATCGCCGCCGGCGGCGGCCTGGCCGTCTTCAGCGACGAAACCAAGGCCGGCCTCGACGAAACCCTGCCCCCGGCGGGATCACACGACAATCCGGTCGACATCCTGGGGGACGCCAAGTCCAAGCTGGCGGCCAAGGCGACCGCCCGGGTGCTGGCCGATCCCGGCGTCGACGCCGTCCTGGTGATCATCACGCCTCAGGCCATGACCAACCCGTCGGCGATCGCCCGGGAAGTCGGGGCCCTGGCCGCCGGCTCGACCAAGCCCATCCTGGCTGCTTGGCTGGGAGGAGAGAGCGTGGCCGAAGGCCTTCGGATCCTCACGGACGCCGGCATCCCGGCCTATGACACCCCGGAACGGGCCGTCCGAGCTTTCATGACCCTCGTCTCCTACGCCCGCAACCTCGGGATTCTTTATGAAACGCCCAAGGAAGTCCCGGTCGAGTTTTCCGCCGACCGCAAGACCCGGAGGGAACGGGTTCGAGCCTTCTTTGAATCCGGAACGGAAATGCTGGGCGAGGAGGCCTCCAAATCGGTCCTCGAGGCCTACGGAATTCCCGCCAGCCGTCCGGCGCCGGCCGCATCGGCCGAGGAGGCCGTCCGGCAGGCGGAGCGGATGGGGTATCCCGTCGTCTTGAAAATCCAGTCGCCGGACATTTCCCACAAGACCGACGTCGGCGGGGTCGTCTTGGACTTGGGCGACGCGGCCCTGGTCCGGGCCGCCTTC
>JAAZPG010000236.1 GCA_012797375.1 Acidobacteriota bacterium | reverse complement strand
TGATCCCGTTCATGAAAAAACGCTTCATCGTCGAAACAACGGCCGCCGGCTCCTCGGCCCGGGCTGGAATAATCCGGACGCCCCACGGAGACATCCCGACGCCGGCTTTCGCCCCCGTCGCCAGCCAGGGCGCGGTCAAGGGCTTGACCCATGACCAGGTCACGGCCCTCGGAGCCCACCTGATCCTCTGTAATTCCTACCACTTGTTCCTCCGCCCCGGAGCCGAAGCCGTCCGGGCGATGGGCGGGCTGCATGCCTTCATCTCCTGGCCCAAGCCCATTTTGACCGACAGCGGCGGTTTCCAGATTTACAGCCTGGAACCGCTGGCCAAGGTCCGCCGCGATGGGGTGGCCTTCGCCTCCCACCTGGACGGCTCGAAGCTGTTCCTGACGCCCGAGGACGTTGTGGACATCCAAGCGCTTCTCGGCTCGGACATCATGATGGTCCTTGATCATTTCGTCCCTTTCGCCTCCCCCGAATCCAAGGTCCGGGAGGCCGTGGAGACGACGATCCGGTGGGCCGGCCGGGCCCGCGAAGCTTTTCGGAAAAGGGAATCCCGGGCGCATCTCTGGGCCATCGCCCAGGGCGGCGTCATCCCGGAGTTGCGGCGCCGGTGCGCCGAGGAGCTGAGGGACATGGATTTCGACGGCTACGCCGTCGGCGGATTGGGCATCGGGGAGGCCAAGGCCCAACTTCACAAAACGTTGGAACAAAGCGACGCCCTTCTTCCGAAGGACAAGCCCCGCTATCTCATGGGCATGGGCTATCCGGCCGACATCCTCGAGGCCGTCGACCGGGGGATCGACCTCTTCGACTGCGTCCTCCCCACCCGCAACGCCCGGAACGGATCGCTGTTCACCCGCCGGGGCGTCGTGACCATCAAAAACCGGAAATACGCCGACGACCTCCGGCCCATCGACGAAGACTGCGGCTGCCCGACGTGCCGGCGCTATTCGCGGGCTTACCTGCGCCATCTCTACGAACGCAAGGAAATCACCTCGGCCGTCCTGAACACGACCCACAATCTCCATTTTTATCTTGACTTCTTCAAGGAAATGCGGCAATCTATTCAATCGCATTCGTTTCAGCAATTTAAGTTGAATCTAATGAACACGTTAAAGGAAGTGAACCGATGATTTTCAGCGCCCTTTTCGCGGCTCAACAAGGCCAGGTTCCGGCGGGACAGGCGGCTCCCCAAGGCAACATGCTGACCGCCCTGATTCCCTTCGTCCTCGTCTTCGGGATTTTCTATCTCCTCATCATTCTTCCTCAACGGAAGAAACAGAAAAAACACCAGGAACGAATCGAAGCTCTGAAGCCTGGAGACAAAGTCGTCACGACGGGCGGCATCTTCGGCACGGTCATGGGCGTTTTGAAGGACCGGATCGAGCTCAAGATCGCGGCCAACGTCAAGATCGAGATCACCAAGGGGGCCATCGGCGTCATTCTCTCCCAGGGAGAGGCGTCCCCGGCCGAAAAGCCGGAATCCTGAGGAATTCGTGAACTCCGGCCGGCCGTCTCCGGGACACCGGCCGCGCCCGCGCCCTCCGGCGCCGGCCCATATTATTAAGGAAAGAGACAACCGATGAAGAAAGGACTTCGCTGGAAAGTGCTTCTGACGCTCGGCGCGCTGGGCCTCAGCCTGTTTCTCGCCCTTCCGCTCAAGGAAAAAATCAAGCTCGGCTTGGATCTCAAGGGAGGCATCCATCTGGTCCTCCAAGTCATGACCGACGACGCCCTCAACGGCGAAACCGACCAGGAAATCATCCGATTCACCGACCTGTTCAAGAAAAACTCCATCCGGTTCACGACCGCGGCCAAGGAAAAGCCGGGGCGCTTCGTCTTCACCGGCCTGGATGTGGATCAACAGATCAAGGCCCGGGACCTGGTCGCGCAGTACACCCGCGACTGGGACGCTTCGTTCATGGCCGACCGGGTCACGTTTACCTTGAAGGCGTCGGCCGTGACCTTTCTCAAGGACCAGGCCGTCGTCCAGACAGTGGAGACCATCCGGAACCGCATCGACCAATTCGGCGTATCCGAGCCTCTCATCCAGCGCCAGGGGGAGAACCAGATCGTGGTCGAGCTCCCCGGAGTGGACGATCCCGAGCGGGTCAAGGATCTGATCAAGGTCACGGCCGTCCTGGAATGGAAGCTGGTCAAAGCCGGTCCGGCCGAGGATGAGGCGACCCTGCTTCAGTCCTTCGGCGGAACGGTCCCGGATGACGCCGAAATCGTCCGGGGCGACCCGGCCCGAGGGCATCCCGGCGTCTACTTGGTCGAAAAGGTCGCAACCGTCAGCGGCAAGGACCTGCGGATGGTCCGCCGGGGAACCGACGAGTGGGGCAATCCGGCCGTTTCCTTCACTCTTTCCTCCGACGGCGGACGCCGTTTCGAACAAGTCACCGGAGCGAACATCGGCCGGGCCCTGGCCATCATCCTGGACGACCGGGTGCAATCCGCCCCCAACATCAACGCCCGAATCGGCGATTCGGGGATCATCCAGGGACAGTTCACGATCCAGCAGGCCGACGACCTCGTCGTCGTCCTTAAGGCCGGGGCGCTCCCGGCCGGCATCAAGTACCTCGAGGAACGGATGATCGGCCCGGCCCTCGGCTCGGATTCCATCCGCCAGGGAATGGCCGCCGGCCTGGTGGCCATCCTCCTGGTCATGACCTTCATGGTCGTCTATTACCGGCTCTCGGGTGTCAACGCGGTGATCGCGATGATCCTGAACGTCGTCATCCTCTTCGGCGTTCTGGCTTATTTTAAAGCCAACCTGACTCTTCCCGGCATCGCCGGCCTGATCCTGGCGATCGGCATGTCGGTCGACGCCAACGTCCTCATCTTTGAGCGGATCAAGGAGGAACGGGCCTTGGGGAAGAACGTTCCGGGGGCGATTTCCCTCGGCTTCAGCCGGGCTTTCACGGCCATTTTCGACTCCAACCTGACGACGATCATCTCGGCCGTCTTCCTCTTCCAGTTTGGAACCGGGCCGATCAAGGGCTATGCCGTCACCCTGATCATCAGCCTCATAGCCAACATGTTCACGGCCGTCTTCGTCTCCCGGCTGATCTTCGACCTGGTCATTCCCAAAACCGCCGTAAAGTTGAGCATCTAACATGGAAATCTTCAAGAAAACCCCCCAGATCCGATTTTTAAAATACCGGGGCATCGCCTTCATTGTTACCATCGTCATCATCGCCGCCGGGATGCTCAACATCTTCGCCGTCCGCGGCCTCAAGCTCGGCGTCGATTTCGGCGAAGGAACCCTGATCCGGGTCATGTTTAAAAACCCGACCGATGTCGGGGACATCCGCGACGTGCTGGCCGACATCGGCCTGGGAAGCAGCATGATCCAAGAACTCGGCCGGGGCGGCCGGGAGTTCCAGATCCGGGCCGTCGAAGTGAAAAGCACGGTTGAGGAAAGCCGGCTGGAGAGCCACGAGGTCCTGGGCAACCGGATCATCGAAGCCCTCAAGGGAACGGACGGCCAAAACGAAACCGCCCAGGGACTGGCTGATCTTAACATGATCGACCAGAAGAGCCTGGCCGCCCTTCTCGAACCCTCCTTCCTCGAACGAAGCTCCGGGCTGGCCGAGCAGATCCTCTCCGTCCGCAAAAACGACCGGAACCAGGGCATCTTCAAGGATTACGCGGATCTCTCCGCCGACGGCGTCCCGGCCGAGGTCGTGACTTCTCTGAAGGGCAAAACGTATCTCGGCAAGCTGAACATCCTCAGCCGCGAATCCGTCGGCCCTCAGGTCGGGAAAGACCTCCGGAAGAAAGCTCTCATGGCGACGCTCTGGTCGCTCGTCGGGATGCTGATTTACATCGCCGTCCGGTTCAAGATGGCCAACGGAGTGGCCGCCATCTTCACCCTGACCCAGGACGTCCTGATCACGATTTCCCTCTATTCTTTCAGCGGCCGCGAGATCAACCTGCCCATCGTCGCCGCCCTCCTGACGATCGTCGGTTTCTCGATCAACGATACGATCGTCATTTTCGACCGGATCCGGGAAAACCAGAAAGCCAACCGGAAAATGCCGGTCGAGGACGTCATGAACCTCAGCCTCAACCAGATGCTGGGCCGGACGTTCATCACGTCCGGAACGGTCCTCATGACCGTTCTGGCCCTCTTCCTTTTCGGCGGCCCGGTCATCAACGACTTCGCTTTCTGCATGCTCATCGGGACCGTCGAGGGCATTTACTCGACGATTTATCTTGCCTGCCCGGTCGTTTTGGCGTGGCAAAAATGGTTTCCGTCGAAGCGCTCCCGGCGGTAAGGCGGGATTCAGCCAGGGGCGAGGATTTGACTTGCTAAGAGAAAACAATTGGTTTATAATGCCTCCCGTCGATTGCTGATTATCCATCACTTTATACGAGGTACGAAATGGCTGAACAAACGAAGCCGACAAGCCCGGTAAAGGAAAGGACCGCGGATATTTTCGACGAATCCTTTTTTGTCGTCGGAAAAGCCGCCGGACGAAAGGCCCTGGCCTTCCCCGTCGCCGTCGTTCTTCACCTGATTCTCGTGGTTGCGTTGGTCGTTCTTCCTCTCCTGTCCGTTTCGAATCTTCCCCAAATCGAGATCACGAGCGCGTTCCTGGCGCCTCCGCCGCCGCCTCCGCCTCCCCCGCCGCCGCCGGCCAAGAAGGCCTCCACGTCGGGCGTCCGGCGGATCCGGCCGGTCCAGGCCCAGTCGACGTTCGAAGCCGGGAAGCTGGTCGCCCCCGTCGAAATCCCGACGGAAATCGCCGAAGAACAGGTCTCTGACTTCGGAATCGAGGGCGGCGTCGAAGGCGGCGTCGAGGGCGGAGTCATCGGCGGCGTGCTGGGCGGCGTCGTGGGCGGCGTGCTCGGCGGCGTCGTCGGGGAAGTCGAAGCGCCGGTGCGGGCCATCGGCGAAATCCGGCAGCCGACCCTGATCAAGCGGGTCGAACCGGTTTATCCCGACATCGCCCGGGAAGCCCGGGTCGAAGGCGTCGTCATCATCGAGGCCCAGACGGACATCTACGGCCGGGTCCAGAGCATCAAGATTCTCCGGTCGATTCCGCTGCTGGACGCGGCGGCGGCCGACGCCGTCCGGCAGTGGGTGTACGAGCCCATGATCATCAACGGGCGCCCCCGCGGCGTCATCTTCACCGTCACCGTCCGCTTCACCCTGAGATAAGGCATCGAAAGCTTGCCACAGCTTCTGCATAATTAAAGGAGGTACACGACAATGCAATTTGGTCTAGTCGAAATGTTCCAGGCCATGAGCGTCCTGGCCAAGATTGTCTCCTTCATCCTGATCGGCTTGTCCGTTATCTCGATTTATCTTCTGATCGAACGGACGATGTTCTACGCGAAGGCGAAAAATCTGTCCAAGGCCGCCGCTCCGAAGCTCTCCGAGCTTCTCAAGACCGGCCAGATCAAGGAAGCCCAGGTCATGGCTTCCAAGAAGGAATACCAGAACAGCCACCTGGCCCTCGTGGTCAAGGCGGCCACGACGGAATTCCTCGAGGGCAAGGAAACCGGTCTTCCCTTTGAACAGCAGCTCGAGTCCGCTTCCCGCGGATGCGACCGGGCCGCTTCCTTCTTCAACCAGCGCCTGAAAAAGGGCCTGAGCGTCCTGGCCACGATCGCCACCTCATCCCCCTTCATCGGCCTCTTCGGGACGATTTCGGGCATCATCAACGCGTTCAAGGGCATGGCCGCCACCGGTTCGGGCGGAATCGCGGCCGTCGCGTCCGGTATCGCCGAAGCCCTGGTCACCACGGCGTTCGGCATCGGCGTGGCCATCATCGCCCTCTGGTGCTACAACTACTTGAGCACCCGGACGGAAACCTACGACGCCGAGATGTCCAACATGACCTCTCAGGTGATCGACTTCTTCGTCCGCAAGCAGGCGAAGTAACGCCGGCCAACGAAAAGAAGTAGAGATACCCATGAGCGTTTCCGTCAGCAATACGAAGAAGGAGAACCTTCAGGCCTCCCCGAACGTTGTTCCGCTGTGCGACGTTCTTCTCGTGCTGCTGATCATCTTCATGATCGTGACGCCGCTCGTTCAGAGAGGCGTGGACTTGACGCTGCCGACGGCGATCAATTCGGTGTCCATGCCCGAATCCCCCAAGGTCGTCCTTTACATCCGGAAAGACGGCACGATTTACCTCAACCAGGACAAGTTGACCGTCGACCGGCTTCAGGCCAAGCTCGAAGAGGCTTTCCTCTCCTCCGAGGACGACAAGCGGCTCTATCTGAGAGCGGACGGCGAGCTCGAATACGGCAAGCTGCTCGATTTGTACGAATCGATCAGGGCGGCCGGTTATGAGAACATCGCCATCATCACTGACAAAAAGACCGATCGCAGCTGATTCGTTTATTTGAAGGCCCGGGCGGTTTTCAAGCCGCTCGGGTCTTTTTTCTTTTATTTTAAAACCTTCTTCGCTCCTTGGTTCAGGCTGCCTGCCCTGTATCCTCCCAGGTCGAGGGCGATGAAGGCATACCCCCTCTTTTTAAGACGGGAGTTGATCCGTCGGCGCATCTCCTCCCCCATCGCCCGGCCGATCTCGTCCAAATCCAGTTCGATCCGGGCGACCGGCCCGTGATCCCGGACCCGCACGCGCCCGAATCCCAGCCGGCGGAGATCCTCCTCGGCGGCCGCCACGCGGGCGAGAGCCGGGCGGCGGATCGGAACTCCGAAGGGAATCCTCGTGGCCAGGCAGGCTTGGGCCGGCTTGTCCCAGTTGGGGAGGCCCAGCTTCCGGGAATACGCCCGGATCTCGTCCTTACGGAGGCCCGCTTCCTGGAGCGGAGAACGCACGCCCATCTCCCGGCCGGCCGCCGCCCCCGGCCGGTAATCGCTCTTGTCATCGACGTTTTGACCGTCGACGATCAGGGCGTTCCCTTCCCGGACGGCGATTCTCCGGGCCGACCGCCACAAATCCTTCTTGCATTCGTAGCACCGGAGGGGCGTGTTTTTCACAAACCGCGGATTCTTGAAAACGGCGGGGCGGATGATTCTGTACCGGACCTTGAATTTCCGGGCCAACCGCTCGGCGTCGGCGATTTCCGAAGCGGGAAAGACCGGGGAGGAGGCGATCACGGCCGAGACGTTCCGGTCTAAAACCTCGGCCGCGATTTTCAGGAGAAACGCGCTGTCGGTTCCGCCGGAAAAGGCAACCAGGACGCGGTCCATTCCTTGGAGAATATCCCTCAGCCGGCCGACCTTCTCCTCGAGCCGGCGGGAAACGGAAGGATGTTCAGCGACGCTCATCGCCGTCTTTCCGGCCGGCGGCGATCCGGACGACTTCGCGGACCAGGGCGTCGGCGATTTCCTTCTCGGGCACCCGCCGGAGGATCTCTCCCTTGACGAACAGGGCGCCCGAACCCCGACCACAGGCGACGCCGGCATCCGCTTCCCTCGCTTCCCCGGGCCCGTTGACGGCGCATCCCATGACGGCCACGGTCAGCGGCTCCGGAACGCCGGCCAAACGGCGATGAATCTGTCGGACGATCGAGGCAAGGTCGACTTCGCATCGGCCACAGGTCGGGCAGGAGACGATGTCGAGGCCGCGCGCCCGGAGACCCATCGCGGCCAGGATCCGGTAGGCGACCCGGACCTCCTCGACCGCCGGAGCAGTCAGGGAGACGCGGATCGTGTCGGCCAGGCCCTCGGCCAGCAGCAAGGCCAACCCGGCCGAGGATTTCACCGCCCCGGGCAGCAGGGTGCCCGCCTCAGTGATCCCGGCGTGAAATGGATAATCCGTGCGCTCCGCCAGGAGCCGGTAGGCCTGGAGCGTCCGCGTCAGGTCGGAGGCCTTAAGCGAAACCTTGATCAGCCGAAAATCGAGGTCTTCCAGGATCCGGATGTGCCGGAGAGCGCTTTCCGCCATGGCCTTGGCCGTCGTCCCTCCCCGGGCGGATCGAAGATCCTTTTCGATCGAGCCGGCGTTGACCCCGATGCGGATCGGGACGGACCGCTCCTTGGCCGCCCGGACGACCTCCCGAACCTTGTCGCGCGTTCCGATCGTCCCCGGATTGAGCCGGAGGCCGTCGGCCCCCGCTTCCAGGCAAGCCACGGCCAGGCGGT
>JAAZPG010000235.1 GCA_012797375.1 Acidobacteriota bacterium | reverse complement strand
CTTTAGGATTTCCCCTTTCTCTCTCATCAGCGTCACGGCTTCCCGGAGATCAACTCTTGGTTTTTTTTTAGGCCTCGATCGCGATCGTCTGCCGCTTGTCGATCAGTATGTAAAAATGTACCAGTAATCGGCATGAAAAGTGTACCACCTGGGATCTGAAATGGTGGTATCGTCTTCTCGAACAGAGGAGGTGATACCGGATGATTACCAAGGAGGTATACATGGACATTAAGGCGATGCAAAGGAACGGGAAAAGCATCCGGGCGATCGCCAAGGAGCTGGGCCTGCATCGGGCCACGGTTAAGAAGCACTTGGTCGAGACGGATTTTCCCCGGTATCGGAAAATCGAACGGAACATTTCGATCCTGACACCCTATCAACAGATGATCCGCGACTTCCTGGAGGAAGACGATTATCAGGCGACTTGGATCTGGGAAAAGCTGAAGAATCACGGATATCGCGGGGGCTATGATACGGTGAGACGCTTCGTCGGCCCGATCAAAGCTCAAAAGAACCGCCTGGCCTTCGCCCGGTTCGAGACGGAGCCCGGCCGCCAAGCCCAGTGCGACTGGGGCGATTTTCAAGTCGAGGGATCCGAGACGGTCTTCGCCTTCAAGCTTGTTCTTGGCTTCAGTCGGGCTGATTATACCGAGTTCGTCGACAAAAGGACGATGGAAAGCTTCCTGGACGCTCACATCCGGGCGTTCAAATATCTGGGGGGGTGCCGGCCGAGATCCTCTACGACAATATGAAAAACGTCGTCATCGGGCGGGACGCGTTCGGAAAACCCGTTTTTAACATCGAGTTCCTCTATTTTGCCCGGCATTACGGCTTCCAGCCGAAGCTCTGTCCGGTTTATAGCCCATGGACGAAGGGCAAAGTCGAGCGACCGATTGATTATCTGCGGGAACGGTTCTGGCGGGGATATCGCTTCGAATCGATTGGAAAAACCAACGAGGACGTCCTGGTCTGGCTCGACGGGACGGCCAACCGCCGAATCCACGGAACTCATCATCAGCCGATCGACGTTCTGTGGAAAGAGGAGATTCCGCGGCTTGGACCGCTGCCGGCTTCCGACTACGACACCTCGCTAAAGACATTCCGGAAAGTCTACCGCGACTGTCAGATCTCCTTCAACGCCAACCGCTACGTCGTTCCTCACCGGGCCGTTGATCAAAAAGTCATGCTGAAAGTGAAAAATCGGCAGATCCGAATCTTCCTCGATCAGGATCTTCTGGCTTCTTATGAAGAGCCCGTGACGAAGCGGAACGTCCTGGGAGATCCGCGGTTTTACGAGGAGCTCCGGCAAGATCGGGAGCAGCTGAGACGAAAATACGGCTGCTCCAAGGGCAAGGCGACCCGGGGTCTTCTCAACGGCAGCCTCTGGCCCGAGGTCCATCATCGCCCGCTCTCCGAATATGAACAATATGCCCAGGGAGGCGTCGCATGGAACAACTGACCTGCGAACGTCTCCAAGACAATCTCCAGCGGCTGAAACTGGCCCGGGCGGCGGAAGTGTTGGACACTGTGGCCGCCCAGGCCGGAGAAGGCCAGGCTTCGTATCTCGCCTTCTTGGATCATCTTCTGGAAGAAGAGGTGGCGGCCCGGGAGAAACGACGCCTCCAGACCGCCCTCAAGATCGCCGGCCTGCCGTTTGCCAAGACCATCGAGGAATACGACTTCGGTTTCCACCCGCATCTGGATAAAAAAGCGGTCATGGAGCTTTTCGATCTGACCTTCCTTCCGAAGCATGAAAACGTCGTTTTCCTGGGTCCGCCCGGCGTCGGCAAAACCCACTTGGCCGTCGCTCTGGCCATCAAGGCCTGCAGTCACGGCTTCAAGGTTTACTTCACGACCATGTCGACGCTGATCGGCAAGCTCAAGGAACCCCAGAGCAAGGGGAAAGCCTTCCTCTCGGCCAGCCTGGTCGTCGTCGACGAAGTCGGTTATCTGCCGGTCGATAGCCGCGAAGCCTATCTCTTTTTTCAGTTCATCTCCTATCGGTACGAGAAAAGCTCGACGATCCTGACTTCGAACAAGAGCTTCGTCGACTGGCAGGAGCTTTTCGGCGACGCGGTCATCGCCTCGGCCATCCTGGATCGACTCCTCCATCACTCTCGGGTGGTCAACATCAAGGGACACAGCTATCGGCTTAAAGATCACGGCTTCCGACAGCCGTCATATCCCAAGGAAGGAGGGGAAACCGTGTCCGCCACACCCGCCTGATCGCACCATGGAGGTGGTACACTTTTCATGCCTATAACTGGTACATTTTTTCATGCTTATTGACACCCGTTTCTTGAGATTTTGGAAAAACAAGCGCCAGCTGTCCTCGGATTCGTCAAACATCGGCTCCACAGCCAGGATTTCG
>JAAZPG010000234.1 GCA_012797375.1 Acidobacteriota bacterium | reverse complement strand
TCGAGGACGGACTTGAACTCGTCGTACGTCGCGGCCGGCCGCGTGTTGGCCTCAAGAAAGGCCTTCGCCTCCTTGAACAACACCGCCTGGATCTCATCCAGAAGGACGGGAATCCGGGCGGACAGCTCGGCCAGGGGCACGGCATGTTTGGTCTTCAGGTCGCGCCGGACGCAGACGGCTTGGCCGTTTTTCACATCGCGGGGCCCGATCTCGAGCCGCAGGGGCACGCCCCGCATCTCGTATTCGGAGAATTTCCAGCCGGGAGTGGCTTCCTCCCGGGCATCGAGGTGAACCCGGAGGCCGGCTTTGGTCAGGGCTTCGGCCGCGGCCTGGGCGGCCGGCAGGACGGTTTCCTTCCAGTTGCCGGCGGCGATGGGGACGATGACGACTTGAATGGGCGCGACCCGGGGCGGGAACCGCAGGCCGGAATCGTCGCCGTGGCACATGATCAGGGCGCCGACCGTCCGCGTCGTCATCCCCCAGGATGTCTGCCAGACATACTGGAGGGTTTGATTGCGGTCCTCGAACTTGATGTCGAAGGCCTTGGCGAAATGTTGTCCGAGATTATGGGACGTGGCCATCTGGAGAGCCTTGCCATCGGCCATGAGGGCCTCGATGGCGTAGGTCATTTGGGCTCCGGCGAACTTCTCCCGGAGGGTCTTGTGGCCGGACAAGACCGGGATGGCCAGCTCGGTTTCGCAAACGTCCCGGTACAGGTTCAGGATCTTGAGGGTTTCTTCCTCGGCTTCCTCGGCCGTGGCGTGACAGGTGTGGCCTTCCTGCCAGAGAAACTCGGTCGTCCGGAGGAACGGCCGGGTCACTTTTTCCCAGCGGACGATGTTGGCCCACTGGTTGTAAAGGATGGGCAGATCCCGCCAAGATTTAATCCACTTCGAATACATCGGGCCGATGATGGCCTCGGACGTCGGCCGGACGGCCAGCCGCTCCTCCAGCTCTTCCTTGCCGCCGACCGTGACCCAGGCGACTTCCGGAGCGAATCCTTCAACGTGCTCGGCTTCCTTCTGGAGGAAGCTCTCCGGGATGAACAGCGGGAAATAGGCGTTGACGTGACCGGTGGCTTTGATCCGGAGATCCAGGGCTTTCTGGATGTTTTCCCAAACGGCGTAGCCGTAGGGTCGGATGATCATCATCCCTTTCATCGGGGAATAATCGGCCAGCTCGGCTTTTTGGACGATTTCGGCGTACCAGCGGGAAAAATCCTCGCTCTTCGCGGTGATTTGCTTGACAAGTCTTTCGTTGGAATTCACGGCCGTCTCCAGGGAAAAATGCCTGGTCATTCTAGCCCGCCCCCCGCGTCCTGTCAAATGGCTAGCATGCGGCCGGGCGGAAGGTGAGACGCAAGGCGGGGAGAATCACCCTTTTTATCACCCTCAGGGGTGATTGACCCTTTCCTTGGGAGAAGCCAGAATAACCCCGTCGGAAAGAATACGAAGGAAGCGGAAACATGGCGATGAAGATTCCGGCCGACGAGATGGATCTTCTGGGTCCCAAACAGCGGGGATTCACCTTCCCCCTCCCCACCCAAGTGGAGGGGATGAACGCCAAAGGGCACGATTTTACCGAGGAAACCGTCCTGACGTTCATCAGCCACGAAGGATCCTCGTTTTGCCTGAAAAATCCCATCCAGGTCGGTTCCCGGCTTAAAATGATCATCGATCTCCCCGAAAAGCTGGCCGATGACGCCCCCCTCAAGCTGGTCATCCGAGGACGGGTCGCCAAGGTCGAGGCTCTTCCCGGGTCATCCCTCACCCAGCGGGTGACGATCAAGTTCGACAGTAAATACATCATCAAACCCGAGGACGCCTGAGATGGCCGAGCCGAAGCCCGGCCGGCGGACGTTCCACGTCGGCTTGCCGGCTCTCGTCCAAGGCGTCGACCTTGGGCGGCGGGAATTCACCGAACAGACCGTCGTTTCAGCCATCAATTCCGAGGAGGCGGTCCTCCATCTTCGATCTAAAGTCGGTCCGGGAGCGAAAGTCCGGCTGTCCCTTCACGTTCCCCGGACGTTCATGCTCGAAAAACCCCTCGACCTCAACCTCACCGGAACCGTGTGCGAGATCCCGTCCCGCGTCCGGGGAGCGCGGTCGAAGTCGTCCGTCCGCGTCCGGCTCGACCGGACGTTCCGGATTCTTCCCGCCTCCATCTGACATTTCGGCCGTCCTTCCAAGTTGACTTCCATCCTTCCGTTGGATAGGATAACAGCGAGTTCACATAACGCGCGTCCCGCGACGAAGGGAGCGATCGGCATGAAAAAGAAAACTCCCGCCGCTTCAGGAATCCCGAAGACGTCGGTTCTTCTCTATTGCCCCTCGGACCTGATTCTGGCCGGGATTCTGAAATCGCTGGAAACCGACGAAACGATCGAAGTGGTCGCCGTCGAGAAAGGAACGATCGATTCCTTTATGGGAGCCATCCGCCGGCTCCGCCCCCAAGTCATCCTGTTCGCCAGCGCCGAGGCGATGCCCAACATGCGGGAGATCTGCAAAGCCATCCGGGACATTTCCAAGGACCAAATCAAGACCCAGATGCTCCTGCTGGGGAACATCCCCTCCCACGAGGAAATCGTCAGCCTGATCAACGTCGGGGCCCGCGGTTATTTCGATCTCAACGACCCGTCCGGGCAGTTGCCCGAAGCCGTCCGGGTCCTGGCCAAGGGGGAGATCTGGCTTCCCCGGGACAAGATGTCCAGCATCATGGACCGGATCATCTCGGTCGTCGGCCGGGAAATCAAGGAAAAAACCCTCGACCAGCTCACCCCGACGGAATTCCAGGTTCTCAAGCTCATCGGCCAGGGCAAATCAAACGACGAGATCGCCGCAGGGCTGTTCATCAGCAAGAACACGGTCCGCTCCCACATCAAGAGCATCTACGCCAAGCTCGACACGCACAGCCGTCTCCAACTCGCCTTGTATGCCATTAATTCGGCTCTCTTCTGAGGCGACGAAAAGGACCACGGTCATGATCAAGAAAGCCCCCGCCGGCAAAGCCGGCCAGCCGGCCGTCCGCTCCTCCGCCCCGTCGAAAATCGCCCGGAGAAAGGAATGGCGCTTCCCCCTCCCCCTGGCGGCCATCGTCTCCGGCGAACTGCCCCTGGGCGGAAAATTCCGGGAAGAGGTCAAGATCAGGAATATCAGCTCGACGGGCGCTTTCTTCGACCTCGAGGCCAACATCATCGTCGGCGCCCGCCTTCGCCTGACGATCACCCTGCCGCCCCGGGCCACCGAGGGTAAAAAAGTCCAGCTGAAGATCGACGGCCTCACCGTCCGGGTGGAAAAACCCCGTAAAACCGCGAAAAAACAAGGCGTCGCCGTCCGGTTCACCAAGGATTACCATTTCGTCCCGGCGGCGAAGAAGGCCTGACATCGCCGGCATGCTCCGCGTCGCCTTAACCGGCGGAATCGCTTCCGGCAAATCCGTGGTCGCCGACGTTTTCCGGAGCCGCGGCTTCCGTTTCTTCTCGGCCGATCAGGCCGGCCGCAAGGTCATGGAACCCTCCGGCGCGGCCTACCCGGCGATCGTCGACCGGTTCGGCCCGGAGATCCTGGCTCCCGACAAGTCCATCGACCGCTCCGCCCTGGCCCGCATTTTATTCGCCGACGCCGCGGCCCGCCGGTTCGTCGAGGGCGTCGTCCACCCCCTCGTCCTGGCCGCCCTCCGGGCGGAAGCCGCCCGCCTGGCCGGCGAGGGCCGG
>JAAZPG010000233.1 GCA_012797375.1 Acidobacteriota bacterium | reverse complement strand
CCCGCCGCCCCTCGCCGCGGATCCCCCCCGCCCTCCCCCGAGGACGGCGCGGTTCACACGTTCGGCTTCCAAGGAACGGAATTCATCCTCGACGGCAAGCCGTTTCAAATCCAGGCTGGAGAGATGCATTTCCAGAGAATCCCCCGGGAATACTGGAAGGACCGCCTGCGGAAGGCTCGAGCCCTGGGGTTAAACACGGTCGGCACATACGTGTTCTGGAACGCTCTCGAGCCCGAGCCCGGACAATGGGATTTCTCCGGACGCAACGATTTGGCGGGCTTCATCGCCGAGGCCCGCGAAGCGGGCTTGTGGGTTCTCATCCGCCCCGGCCCGTATGTCTGCGCCGAATGGGATTTCGGGGGGCTTCCGGCCTGGCTCCTCCGCATCCCCGACATCAAGGTGCGGTGCTCCGACCCCCGCTACCTGGCGGCCTGCGGGAAATACATCGAAAAGATCGCCGGCATCCTCCGCCCCCTCCAAGTCCACGAGGGCGGCCCCGTCCTCATGGTCCAGATCGAGAACGAATACGGCAGCTACGGCAACGACCGGGGGTACCTTCCCGCCTTGAAGGCCCTCTGGGAAAAGAACGGCCTCCGCCTTCCTTTCTCCACGGCCGACGGGGCCGCGCCGCACATGCTCGAGGCCGGGACGATTCCCGGCTGCGCCATCGGCCTCGACCCGGCGGCAAGCGGGAAGGAGTTCGCCGAAGCGGAAAAGCTCGGCCGGAACGTCCCGGTCTTCTGCAGCGAGCTTTATCCCGGCTGGCTGACCCATTGGGGCGAACCCTGGGCCAGGACCCCCGCGGAGGACGTTCTCAAGGACCTCCGGTGGCTGCTCGAAAACGGGAAGTCCTTCAGCCTCTACGTCCTCCACGGAGGGACGAATTTCGGCTTTTGGGCCGGGGCGAACATGGGGAAAACGTACCAGCCGGACGTGACCAGCTATGATTACGACGCGCCCCTCAACGAGCGCGGCGATCCCACGCCGAAATATTTCGCCGTCCGGGACCTGCTCGCTCAATATCGTCCGGCCGGGACGCCTCCCCCGCCGGATCTTCCCGACCCGCTCCCGGCCGTCGACACGCCGGACGTCAGCTTCACCGGACGGGCCGCGCTCTTCGACAACCTGCCGGCGGCCGCAGACTGCCCCCAGCCGCGGCCGATGGAAATGTTCGGCCAGAACGCCGGCTTTATTCTCTACCGGACGGAGCTCTCCGGCCGGCGGTCCGGAACGCTCGCGATCCAGGAGCTCCATGACTACGCCGTCGTTTCGGTCGACGGAAAAATCCTGGGAACGCTCGACCGCGGCCGCGGAGAAAGCACGATGACGATTCCCCCGTCCAACCCGCCCGCCCGGAGGCTCGACATCCTGGTCGAGGGGCTGGGCCGGATCAATTACGGGCCGCATCTTCTCGACCGGAAGGGCATCACCGACCGGGTGACGCTTGAGGGAATGACGCTGATGAGCTGGAACGTCGTTCCGCTGCCGATGGACGAAGCGTTTCTTGAAGGATTGCGGTTCGTAAACGAAACGGGCGCGGAAAGCGGCGAACGGCCCGGCGTCTTTTTCCGCGGATTTTTCGATTTGATGGAAACCGGCGATACGTTTCTTGACCTCTCGGGGTGGAGAAAAGGCGTCGTCTGGGTCAACGGCCGCAATCTCGGCCGCTACTGGGACATCGGGCCGCAGAAACGCCTGTTCTGCCCGGGGCCCTTTCTCCGGAAGGGCCGGAACACGATCGTCGTCTTCGACCTGCACCGGACGGCCCCGGCCGGGATCCGCGGATTCAAAACGCCGGAATGAAGGAGGAGAGCGAAGGCCCATGGCCGTTTCCTGTCCCGAGTGCGGGCATCAGTACGACGTCACGCTTTTTCAATTCGGCCAGGCCGTGACGTGCGATTGCGGAGCGGTCGTGCGCTTCGGCGGCGCTCCCCGCCCCGGCGGAAGCGGCCCGGACGGCGCGATCCCCGACATGGTCGAGCTCCCGATCGACGGGATTCTCGACCTTCACGCCTTCGATCCGGCGGATGTCCGGGAGCTTCTCCCGGAATATCTGAACGCCTGCCGGGAAAAGGGGATCTTCCGGGTCCGGATCATCCACGGCAAGGGGACCGGCGAAATGATGAAAACCGTCCACGCCCTCCTGGTGCGCCTCGCTGAAGTCGAGTCTTTCGCCCTCGCCGGTTCGCGCGAGGGCGGGACCGGAGCGACGATCGTCCTCCTCAAAACATAGAGAGCCCCAATACCTATTCGCCTCATTTCGCCGCCGTTCGAACGCCGGGCGGGCGGATGATCGGGTTTTCGAGCCAGGGGTTGCGGGGGGAGGGTGCGGAGGTTTTGACGGCCCGAACGAACAGGCTCGATCATTCCTCCCCGCCCAAATAAAATGAAGAGGAATGGCGTTTTCTGATTTGCCGGAGACGGCCGGAACGAGGCGGCCCGTGATCGTCGTTTCGACGTCCGAACGGCTTTTCATGAAGTCGTGGTCTTCGGCCTTCCCGAAGGGCTTCCAACGGCCGCCGGCCCGGTTCCCGCCGAGACGTTGTCGGCAGCCGGGCAGCCGCCCGGATCATTCGGTCCCCCGCGGCGAAAACGCCGAGCTGGTTTTTTTTATCCCGAACCCGGAAAGACGGCCGAGAGACAGCGAGCGGCGCAGGCCGAATGGCATGGAATTTGCCGATATCGAGTTGATGGAAAACGCGGAAAACGCCCGGGGAAAATCAGGCGGCGACCGGCGCATTTCAAGGAAAGCTCGAAACCGGGCGTAACTTTTTTTTACGGAAGGATCTTCCCTTGGAGATCCCGTTATCGTAAAGGATAATGGAAATTCCGCGCCGGCGCCGCCGACGCGCCAGGAATGCCCCGTTGCGGAGAAACACCATGGAGAGACACACCGCGGCCTGCCGCCGGCGATCCTTTCTTCTCGTTATTCTCGTCCCTGTTCTTCCCCTGCTTGCGGCGGCCGCGCCCTCTCTTCCGCGGGAAAGGCAAACCGTCCCTTCCCCCTTGCCGGCCGGGGCTCTCCCGCCCATTCCCTTGACCAAGGCCGACGCTCCCGTCAAGATCGACGGCGTTTTGGATGACCCCGCCTGGGAGAAGGCGGCCCGCTTCGACATCGCCTTCGAATGGATGCCCGGCGAAAACTCGACTCCCCCCGTCCGGACCGAAGTCCTCCTTACTTACGACGACGCGGCTTTCTACGTGGCTTTCCGCTGTTTCGATCCCGAGCCGGCGGCCATCCGGGCTCATCTCATGGACCGGGACGACACCGACACGCTCATCCAGGACGACCACATCAGCTTCATGCTGGACACCTTCAACGACGAGCGGAGGGCCTTCCAGTTCCGGGTCAACCCGCTCGGCGTCCAGGCCGACGCGGCCTTCAGCGAACAGGACGGCTCCGAGGATTTTTCGTGGGACGCCATTTGGCAATCGGCCGGCCGGATCGAGGAATTCGGCTACACGGTCGAAGTCGCCCTTCCTTTCAACCAGCTCCGTTTTCCGGACGGCGCCGGCGTCCAGACGTGGGGATTCGAGGCCGACCGATCCTATCCGCGGAACATCCGCCACCGGATGAGCACCCATCCGCACGACCGGGATCGAATCTGCATCCTCTGCCAGTTCAATAAAATCACCGGCTTTCAAGGCATCTCCCCGGGGATTAATCTCCAGCTCACGCCGACTTTGACCGTCAACCGGACCGACGAGCGTCCCGGTTTTCCCGAAGGCGGCCTCGAGGCCGGAGAGGCGAACGCCCATCCCGGCTTGACCGCCCGCTGGGGTCTGACGCCCAACCTCACCCTCAACGCCGCCCTCAATCCGGATTTCTCCCAGGTCGAGGCGGACGCGGCCCAGCTCGACGTCAACACCCGGTTCGCCCTCTATTATCCCGAGAAGCGGCCTTTCTTCCTGGAAGCAGCCGATTTCTTCATGACTCCGCTGGAAGTCGTCTTTACCCGGAGCGTGGCCGACCCGCTCTGGGGCGGCAAGATCACCGGCAAGGTCGGCCGGGGGGCCCTCGGCTTCTTCGCCGCCCGGGACCGGATCAACAACCTGATCTTTCCCTCCAACCAGGATTCCCAATCGGCCGGCCTCGAGGCCGGCGTTACCAGCGGCGTTTTCCGCTACCGGCACGACATCGGCAAGGGCTCCACCCTGGGGGGGGTCTATTCCGGGCGCGCCGGAGACGATTATTACAACCATGCCGGCGGCTTGGACGGATTTTTCCGGCTGGGAGACAAGGACCAGATCACCTTCCAGTTCCTCCACACGGAGACGCGGTATCCGGACAGCCTGGCCGCGGAGAGAGCTCAGCCCCGGGGACGCTTCGGGGGGAACGCCCTAACCTTTCGATACCTCCACCTCTCCCGGAACTGGCTCTACGCCGCCCGCTACGAAACGATCAGCCCGGACTTTCGAGCCGATTCCGGCTATATGCCGCGCGTGGACACGAAGGAGATCGACCTCGAGGTCGACACCTTCCTCTACGGCGTCCAGGCCGGCGGAACGAAGGGCAAATGGTTCGATATTCTCCAGTTCTGGGCAAGAGCCTACCGGATCGAAGACTTTTCCGGGCGGCTGACCGACTCCCGGGTCGCCCTGGGCGCGGCTTATTCGGGACCGCTTCAGTCGCAATTCGTCGCGATCGGCCGGTGGAACCAGGAGTATTTTTCCGGAACGCTGTACGACACGAGCGACGTTGTCTTCCAAGCCGCCTTGAAGCCGGCGGGGGGAATGAGCTTTTTTCTGATCGCCAACGCGGCCAAGGCCGTCGATTACGTCAACGGCCGCCCGGCGTCCGCCGTCCGCCTCGGCCCGGAGGCCTCCTTCTCCCTGGGCCGCCATCTCAACCTGGGGCTCAGCTGTTTCGTTGAACGGCTGGCCCATGAATCCGACCGGATCTACACGGCCCGCCTTTTCCAGGGAAAAGTCGTCTTCAATCTCAACACGCGGTGTTTCCTCCGTCTGATCGCCCAGTTCCAGGACGTCGGACGCGTGCCCGGGATGTACTCGTCCCCGGTTCCAGCCAGCTCGCGGGATCTCTTCACTCAGGTCCTGTTCTCCTACAAGCTCAATCCGCAGACCGTTCTCTTCCTCGGCTACTCGGACAATGCCTTCGGCTCGCGGGGGATCGACCTCGTCCGGGCCGACCGGACGTTCTTCTTCAAAATCGGTTACGCCTGGGTGATGTGAGGCGGGGCGGACGATCGAGATGGAGGGCGATCGGCTTTCTTCCATCTGGCCACGGCCAATCTGGGAAGCGATGACGGCCGGGGCGAACAACATCCAAATGAGGACATTCCCGATGTTTGCCGGGTCCGCGGCCGAATCAGGAGATGTCTTTCCGGAACGACGCGCGACACGGGCGATGCCGGCATCCAAGAAGGCTTGAAGCCGGCGGGGGGAAGGAGCTGTTTTTAATCGCCGGCGCAGCCAAGGCCGGCGATCGGGCTCCTTATCCGAGCCGAAATAGAGTGAATAAGCTTGTGTCTCTCGATTTCATTTTATAAAATAGCGCCGCTTGAATTCATTTCGGGAGGCGACGACATGAAAATGAAACGTTGGGGAATTCCCGCATCTCTCTTTCTCTTCCTGCTGTTCGCCTCGCCCTTGGCCGCCCAGCAGGGCGCGGGACGCCGGGCGGCTTCCTTCTGGGCCGTCCTGGGCCGGCCGAAGTTCGTCGTCATGCTGGTTCTCGGCCTGATCGTCCTGGCCCTTCTCCTGACGAAGAAGATGAAGGACAGCCTCAAGATCCCGCTTCTGTTGCTGTCGACGTTTCTTTTCGGGTTCGCCCCCAATCTCCCGGTCGCCCTGTTCAAGAAATTTTCGATGCACCCCTCGCCGATCTGCGCCGCGACCAAGTCGATCCTCTACGGCCTGGGGATGCCGCTTCTGGTCACCATGGCGGTCATTTTCTTCCTCACCCTCGTCGGCCCGAAGCTGTTCTGCGGCTGGATCTGCCCCGTCGGGGCCGCCCAGGAACTGGTCGCCATGCTCGCGGACAAGCTCAAGATCCGGCGCATCAAGTGGAATTTCATCTTCACCCAGACCGTCCGGATCGGGATCTTTCTTCTCTTCGTCTTCCTGAGCGCGACCGCGGTCTATCACACCTATGTCGAGGAGCAAAAGGTCGCCCTCTCGATCTACGATCCCATCAACGCCTTCCACGGATTCGAATTCACCGCCCAGCCCTCGTTTTTCGCCGCCTTTCTCCATTACCTCCCCCTGCTTCTGACCCTGATCCTGGCGTTCAAATACTACCGGCCGTTCTGCTACCTGGTCTGCCCGGTCGGCCTGTTCACCAACCTTCTGGAGCAGGTCGCCGTGTTCCGGGTCACTCTGAAAAAGCCCGGATGCACCGACTGCGGCGTTTGCGAAAAGAAAAGCCCGTGCCCGACGGTCCCTGAAATCCTGAAAAGAGCCGTTCTCCGGCCGGATTGCTTCGCCTGCACGGCGTGCGTGAATGCCTGCAAGGAATGCCGGGCCCTGGAATACGGAACCCGGCGCGTTTCTCGCTGACCGGCGGACACCGGACCGCGGGGCCCGGCCCCCGATTCCGCCGGCGGCTAGGCTTCGAGAACCCTCATCGCCTCGTCGATCTTGTTGACGTCGAGGATGACGGTGTTCATATTCGGCTTGTGGCTGACCGTTCCGTAGAGATAATCGATGTTGATCCCCTCGTCGCCGAGCTTGGTCGTCAGATCGGCCAGGGCCCCGGGACGGTTCTCGATGTCGATCAGCAGGACATCCCGCAGATCAATGATATAGTTCAGCTTCTGCAGCAATTTGACGGTCTTGTTCAGATTCTTGACGTACAACTTGGCCGTGTCGTGAAAAACGCCGATCGCCTCGATGTTGATCTCGTTTTCGGCCAGGTAGGAACACAGATCCCCCAGCGTCGACGGCTTGTTTTCCAGGACGACGTAGATCTCGGTGATGCGTTCCATAGGACCTCCTTATGCGATTTCGTCCGTGGAGGGACGACGACACGCTTCTTCGATTCCGGGAGAAAACGCTGCGCCTTGACCGGCGCGGGGAGTTGTCATGGGCGGTGTGATTCAATATAGGTCAAGACCCCCTAAAAAGCAAATCAATCGAAGATTTTGCCGGGATTGAGGAGGCCGGCCGGGTCGAAAGCCCGTTTGATCCCCCGCATGAGCTCGATCTGGGCCGGGGGAAGGCTTTCGGCCAAGTATTTTTTCTTGACCAACCCGATGCCGTGCTCCCCCGAGACGACGCCGCCGCGGGCGAGGCCGTCGGCGTAAATCTCCGTCCGGACGGCCTCGAGGGAAGCCCGCCATTCCTCCTCGGCCAGGGGAACGATCCGCCCCCCCTCGCAGCGCGCCTTCATCAGGTGGGTATGGACGTTGCCGTCGCCGGCGTGGCCGAACGTCGGGAGCCAAACGCCGAACTTGGCCCCGATCTCCTCCACTTTCTCGACGTGGGCGGCGATTTCCCCGCGGGGGACGGACACGTCCATGATCTCGACCGTGTGGGCCTTGAGGGCTTCGTAGATCTTGCTCCGGATCTCCAGGACGTTGTCCTGCTTGGCCGCCGTGTCGGCGACGAAAACATCAAGGGCGCCGCGCTCCAGGGCGACCCCGGCCACCGACTCCGTCTGCCGTTCCATATCCTCCTCGGAAACGGCGTCGAGGATGACGAACAGGTGGACCGACCCGGCGTGGCAGGGCCAGGTCCGTCCCAGGAATCCCTCGGTGATTTGGAGGACGTCGAGGGGGACGAATTCCAAGGCCAGGGGGACGGCGTCCCGGTTGAGAAGAACGGGAACGGATTCGATCGCCGCCGCGAGGCTCTCGAAGGGGATGACGAGCGAGCGGGTCAAGGCCGGCTTGACCCGGAATTGAAGGACGGCCTTGGTGATGATCCCGAGCGTCCCCTCCGAGCCGATGAACAAGTGCATCAGGTTGTAACCGCTGCTCGACTTGACGAGCTTGCCGCCGAGGGTCAGAATCCCGCCGGCCGCGGTCACGACCTCCAGCCCTCGGACGTAGTTGCGGATCACTCCGTATTTCACCGCCCGGCTGCCGCCGGCGTTGGTCGCGATCATCCCGCCGACGGCCGCGCTCTCCTCCCCCGGGTGCGGCGGGAAATCGAATCCCGCCTCGGCCACCGCTTTTTCGAGCTCGTGAAGAGGGACCCCGGCTTCAACGACGGCCACCTGGTTGACCGGATCGATCTCCAGGACCCGGTTCATCCGCTCCATGCTCAGGACGATCCCGCCGGGAGAGGGGACGCATCCTCCGCACAACCCGGTCGCTCCTCCCCGGGCCGTCACGGGAATGCGGGCGGAACCGGCCAGACGGAGGACGGCCGCGACCTCGTCCGCCGTCTTCGGACGGACGACGATTCCGGCCGGTTGCCGGATATCGCTCAGGGAAAATTCGTCGTGGCCATAAGCGGCCAGGGTGTCGGCGTCGGTCAGAACGT
>JAAZPG010000232.1 GCA_012797375.1 Acidobacteriota bacterium | reverse complement strand
TACGGCCTGGCCTACGGGACCGCCACGGCCATGGTCGCCGACTTGGTCCCGGGCGATCTCCGCGGCACGGCCTTCGGGACGTACCACGCCGTGACCGGCCTGCTGGCGTTTCCTTCCTCCTTGATCGCCGGCCTCCTCTGGCAGGGGCTCGGCTCCTGGCGGGGATTCGGGCCGTCGGCGCCCTTCTTTTTCGGCGGCGCGCTGGCCCTGCTGGCCGCCTTCCTCATGGCCGTCTGGATGCCCAAGGCTCCCCGGACCGCCGCCCTCCTTTCCCAAGAATAGACGGCGGTTTCGGCGGACCATCGGAAATCCGAGGACGGGCCGGACGCTCTTTTTCTAGGATCCGGACGTCCCGGCGGAGCCGAACATCAGGCTCATGACGACGGCATCCTCGACGGGATTCGTGTAATATTCCTTCCGGAGGCCGATGGGCTTAAAGCCGAGCTTGTCGTAAAGGGCCCGGGCGCCGGCGTTGCCGGCCCGGACCTCGAGGGTGACGAACTGAATTCCCTCGTTTTTCAGGGCGTCGAGAACGCGGCGGAGCATGTTCTCGGCGATCCGGCGTCTCCGGTAATCCGGATGAACGGCGATGTTGTTGATCTGGGCCTCGTCGCGGATGACCCAGTAGATGATGTACCCGGCGACCCGGTCCGCCTCCTCGTCCACGGCGACCACGGGATGGGACAGGCCGAGATTCTGGATTTCCCCCTCGAATGTCGCGGGCGGCCAGGGATTGGGGAACGACCGGCGCTCGATCGCCAGAACCTCGGGCAGGTCCAGGCTCGTCATCCGGCGCAGGCGGATGTTCCTCGCGCCGGCGAAAACCGCCATCAGCGCCCTTCCTCGGCCTGCGACCGGCGCAGGTACAGCGGCTCGAGATCGTCCGGGCCGATGCCTTTTCCCGCGGCGATGATTTCAGCCCCGAGGAGCCCGACTTCGGGAGCGATGAACCGCGTCCGGGGCGAAAGAACGGCCCGCTTTTTCTCCGCCCCGCTCATGGCCGCCGCCAGGACCGGGAATCCGCCGCCGATGAAGAGAATTTTCCGCCCGCGGGGAAGCCGCTTCAGAAACAGCTCCGGGGCGTAAGCGCCCTCCGGAACGAGGGCTTTCATCCTCGCTTTTTCGCAGAGATAAAGGGCGGCGTAGATTTCCCCTTTTTTCGCGTCATGAAGAGGGCAAACCGCCGGAATGCCGTCTCCGCGGAGCTTCCAGGCCAGGGCCCGAAGGGAGGACACCGGGGCGATGGGCTTGCCCGAGGCAAAGGCGAACGCCTGAATCAGGCTGAGGCCGATGCGGATGCCCGTGAACGAGCCCGGTCCCGGTGTGACCGCATAGCCGTCCAAGTCGGCCGGCGTCCAATGGAGGGATTTGAGCAGGACGTCGATGGAAGCCGGAAGACGGGCCGAATGCGTCCCGAAGGAATCGACCCCGATCTCGGCCCGGACCCGGCCGTCCTCGATGAGGGCGGCCGATCCGCATCCCGTGGTCGTGTCGACCGCCAGGAGCCGCTTCGGCCCGGGCGGTTCGTTTCCGCGGGATTCCGGCCGCCGGTTTGCTTGGCTTGCCGTCATGAGGGCATCATACAACACCGGAATTCCGAGAGACAAGCTTCGTCCGGCCGGGATTGCAATTTTTCTTTTTTCCTTTCATAATGACGTCATCAGAGGAATTTCCGCGAAAGGGGGCGTCATGAGAAAAGGCTTTTTCGCGGCCGCCGTGGCGATCGTGTCGCTGGCCGCCGGATCCTGCGCCGTCCTGAAGCCGAGGCTGGTCGCGCAAGAAGTATATACCCGTCCAGGGGTCAGCTTCCGGGATTTCAAGGACGTCGTCGTGTACGTTGATCTCAGAAACCTGCCCCGGGAGAACCAGAATCCTCTTCTCATTTCGGCCATCGAGAACGCCCTCGTCGCGCGGGGCTTCCATATCCTCGGATTCGAGGGATTCGTCGATTTCACCCGCCGGCATCAAATTCGGGCCGACGAGGCTATGAGCCCTCGCGCCTTGGATCTGATCAAGAAGGAGACGGGCAAATCGGCCGTCGTCCGGTTCACACTGAACGTTTTCGTTCTCCACGCGAAGGAGGCCGATTTCCTTCGAATCGTGACGCCGGGAGTGCCGGGATTCAGATGGGGCGGCGTAACGCCGATCGATCTCATGCTCCGCGACCGCCACGAATGGTTGATCGATATCTCCCTGGCCGGCGAGATGCATGACACGGAAAGCGCTTTGAAGATCTGGTCCTGCTCGATGTCCGGGAATCAAACCAAGT
>JAAZPG010000231.1 GCA_012797375.1 Acidobacteriota bacterium | reverse complement strand
TATTTCATCGACAGCCGGACGACCGCGGCCACCGTCGCCCTGCGGGAAGCCGGCCGGATAGGAGTCCGGGCCGCCGCCCGCCGGGTTTTTCTCGACGCGGAACGCGGCGATGAGGCCTTTGCCGCCGGGCTCCGGGAGCTCTTCCGCTCAGCGAAGGAAAATGGACGGGCCGTCGCGATCTGCCGTCCGAAGCGCGAGTAGCTCGCCGCCCTGGCCCGTCACGTCGGCTTGGCCGAATCCTTCGGCGTCCGCCTCGTTTTCGCCTCCGCGGTCGTCGAATGAGGACCCGATCCGGCCGGTATCAGAAGCCGATCCCGGCCATGATCAAAAGCGCGCCGTTTTTGGCCTCGAGGGCTTCCCCCTCCACTTCATAGCAGTTCATCAGGCCGAGCGTATAACGGAGACCGACCGTGAGTCTAGTGACGCCGATGGGCAACTCCCCCCCCGCCCCGAACGCCAGGCCGAGGTCCAAAGACTTCATTCCCTTGATATCATCGGTAATCAACTCGCCTTGCCATTCAAAACGCATGGTCGCTCCAACCTTGAAGGCGAGCGCCGGTCCGCCGAAGATGAAGACCTTCGCGCTCGGCCCGGCGGCAAAAGAATATTTCGCCAGAATCGGCAGTTCCAGGTAGCTCAAGCGGAAATTGATCTTGAGATCGTTGTCCGGCCACTTCGTCCCTTTCTGAACGAACAAGAGTTCCGGTTGAATGGACAATTCGTCGATGATATTGAAGGTCAGGAATCCGCCCAGGGCGAAGCTCATCCAGGCATCATGTCTTCCGATATCCTCGCCGCTCCATCTGGAGAGAGAAAGACCCAGCATAATCCCCTTGCCCGTGATTTGAACCGCCTGAGCCGGGACGACGGCCAGGGTTAGAAACAAGGGTAAAACGGCCGCGGCGGCCGAGAATTTTCTCATGTTCACTCCTCCTCAAAACCATGATGGAAGCAATCTATCAATCAGAGGGACGAGCGTCAAGGCCGTGGATCACGTTTTCTAAAATCCAGCCGAGGGGCGATATGTCCTTCCATTTAAAAATCTTACCCCGGCTGGATTGAAAAAAGGGTTTTTTCGATTTGTCTTCGGTCAAGGATTTTATAGAACGCTGCGGCCGAACCCTTCTTTCGTTCCGAGAGCCCCCGCCGGCCTAGTCCCGCCGGACCTCGAACAAGACCGTGTTTTCGGCGATTTCCTTGAGGCTCTTGCCGGACGCCCCTCGCGGCAGGATCCAGCAGTGGGCTTTTTTCCCCTGGAAATAATCCATGGCGTGGGTGATGACCCGCCGCAGGGGGATTGGTTCCCGGACGACCAGGTTCAAGACGATCATCAGCCAGTTGATCGAATAGTGGCTGATGTTGGAGCCGCCGCGGAGGAACTGAGTCACGGACGGGCCGGCCGTTTTCTTCTTGGCGTGGCCGAAGTCCGGAGCATCCGGCCTGCCGATGGTCTTCAGGCCGGCCCCCCTGGCCGATTCCCGGGCCCAAGCGGCGACCGCCTCGCAAGACGAGATCCGGTCGAAATCACAATCGAAGATGTCCATGACCAGCTCGAAGGCCGGGGCAAAACTCGTCTCGACGGGCAGCCGGAACGAGGGCTTGAAGACTTCAGCCGCTTCGGCCGTCCGCGGACGGCGGATCTCCCCGGCCGGCCCCCCGGAAGGCCCCAAGCGGTAGATCAGGGAGTCGCGGCGCACCTTCCGGATGTCGGAGAAGACGCCCCGCGGCAGGTACCAGCAGACCGCCCCATCGGCTCCGAAAAATCCCGTCGTGAACGCCGCGGCCTCGTCCCGCGGAAGCCGGGCGCAGGTGAAGCAGTTGGCTGAGGCCGTATTCCCGAACCGGCGGAAATTGATGGCGCTTGTCTCGATATACTGGACGAGCGTGTCGTCATCCCCCCAGGCGGGATCGGAGACCATGGGATCCCCGAAGGGAAGCATGCCGATCGCCTTGCAGAGCTCCCGGCTCCACTTTCCGACCCGGGGCCGGGACGGCGGCCGGCCGGAGAGAGGGAAGTCCAGGACGATTTCCTCGCCGTACTTGTCGACCTCGAGGCGCCTCTGGAACTCGGGATACGGAACGGCCGAGATGTCGGGGGAATACCAGCTGGTCCGGATCCCCGCGGCCTTGAAATTGCGCCGGGCGTTGCGCGCGGCCGCCTTG
>JAAZPG010000230.1 GCA_012797375.1 Acidobacteriota bacterium | reverse complement strand
TGGTTCGACCACTGGCTGAAGGGCGCGCCCGCCCCGGACTGGCTGAAAACAGGCGTCCCCCACCTGGATCTCAAGGACCATCTCCGAGAGCGGTCGAAGCTCTGGCAGCCCGAAGTCAAGAAGGAGCCGGAAAAAGGCGAAGGGAAGAAATAAGAACGGCCGGCGGCGTTATCGCGCCCCCTGCCCCGAAAAAAAGAGGCGCTGGCTGTCGAGGCGCCAAGGTTTGAAAAGGAAGCGGGGCTTGAAAGATCCTCTCCAGCCAGCATCCGCGGATAGAATAGTACGAAGTCAAGCAAAAGTCAAAAGGCAAGAGGGGCCGCGGGGCCTCAATTCTGAAGCAGCCGGGCGATCAGCTCGAGCAAAGTATTCGTCCGGATGGGTTTGTCGATAAAATCACCCGCCCCGACGGCCCGGGCTTCGCGGACCAAGAGCGGGTTTTTCAGGGCCGACATCACGATGACCTTGATTCCGCTGAGCTCGGGATCGGATTTGATTTGCTGGCAGACGCCGATGCCGTCAAGAAGGGGGATCAACAGATCGGTCAAAACCAGCTCGGGTTGCTCCCATTTCACCAAGGCGACGCCTTCCATGCCGTCGTGAGCCCCGTAAGCCTCATAGCCGTTGCGGTTCAGCAGCTCGGTCAAAAGCTTCCGCGTCACCTTGTCGTCGTCGATCACCACGATTTTTCGAGCCATGACGTTCCCCGCCGGAGGATCATTTTACATAAACAGAGAAAGATATTCCAGTGGACGCCGGCAGGACGAAAACGCGGGGCTCCCTTGACATATTATAATTTCGTTATATAATATATTCGTTATGTTAAAGACACTGCGGACCCCCAAGACGGCGAGAGCGGGATCGGAGGAAGCCTCCGCCCGGATCTTTCGGGCCTTGGCTCATCCCGTCCGGATTCGTCTTCTCCGCCTCCTGCTGGAAGGGGACTGCTGCGTCTCGGAGGCCGAAGCCCGCCTGAAGATCAGTCAACCCAACGTGTCCCAGCACTTGAAGATCTTGAAAACCGCCGGTCTTATCGCCGGCCGGCGCCGCGGGGCGAAAATCTGCTACGAGGTGACCGATCCCCGCATCGAACGCATTTTGCGCGACTTTTCCCCTAAGGAGAATCTTGATGAAGAACGTCCCTGAAACGAGCGAAGCCCGTTTCGAGGCCGAGGTGCTCAAAGCCCCCCGCCCCGTCGTCGTCGATTTCTGGGCCCCCTGGTGCGGCCCCTGCCGGATGATGGCCCCCGTCCTCGAGGAGATCGCCGGAAAGTTCGACGGGGAGGTCGATTTTCGCAAGCTCAACACGGACGAGAACGAATCGACGGCCCGGACCCACGGGATCATGGCCATTCCGACGCTGATTGTTTTCCGCGAAGGCCGCGAGGCCGAGCGGATCGTGGGCCTGGCCCCGGCCTCGGAAATCGAAAGCAAGATCCGGAGCGTCCTCACCCGCTCCTGATCCCCCTCGCCGGCCGCGGCCGGCCGGGCCCTTGACGATTTCTGAAATCTTTCTATATTATTTTTGTAGGATTTATATCTTTTAAACCGGGAGTCGAGGATGAGCCCCAAGGGAAAGGCCGCGATCGCCGTCCTCAGTCTTCTGCTCGGCTGGACGGCCTGGAAGGGCGTCCATTTCGTCTCGTCCTCGCCGCGGGTTCATATTTCCGTTCCGGCGGATTCCCGGGAAAGCGCGCCGATGAAGAAAATCGTTCAAAAGAGCCCCGAGGAATGGAAGAAAGCGCTGACGCCGGCCCAGTACCAGGTGTTGATCGCCTGCGGAACCGAGCCGCCGTTCAGCGGGATTTACGACCACTTCTGGGAGTCCGGCGGCTATCATTGCGCCGCCTGCGGCGCCCTCCTCTTCCGCTCCGAAACCAAATACGAACACGGAACCGGCTGGCCGAGCTTCTTCGAATCGGCGTCGCCCGGGGCCCTGGAGTACCGCGAGGACCGATCGGGCGGAATGATCCGCGCGGAAATCCGGTGCGCCGCCTGCGGCGGCCATCTCGGTCACGTCTTCGACGACGGCCCTCCCCCCACCGGCCGCCATTACTGCGTCAACTCCGCCGCCCTGGCCTTCCGGCCGTCCGCCGCGGCCCCGGCGGGCGGGCCCGAAACGGCCACGTTCGCCGCCGGCTGCTTCTGGGGCGTGGAAGAGAAGTTCGGCCGCCTGCCGGGCGTCCTGGAAACGGTCGTCGGCTATACCGGAGGCCGCACGAAAAATCCCACTTATGAACAGGTTTGCACGGACACGACCGGCCACGCCGAGGCCGTCCGGGTGACCTTTGATCCGGCCCGAATTTCCTACGCCGGCCTTGTTCAGGCGTTTTTCTCCTTCCATGACCAGACCCAGCTCAACCGCCAGGGGCCGGACGTGGGCCGCCAGTATCGCTCGGCGGTCTTTTATCACACCGAGGAACAGCGGAAACAGGCTGAGGAAATCAAGGCGGAAATCGACCGGTCCGGCCGCCTTCCCGGCCGCCTCGTCACCGAGATCGTTCCGGCCGGTCCGTTCACCCGGGCCGAGGAATATCACCAGAAGTACAACCTGAAAAACATGCGCGCCTGTTCCTTCTGATCCGTCCGGGCGATCGCCCTCCGCTCCGCCGCGGCGAAACGGAACTAAAGACGAAATGCGAGTTGAATCCAAGGACGGGTTCGGATACAGTGAGGCTTTCAGGCTCATGGACGCCTCCGGCCCGATCGAGATCAACGACCA
>JAAZPG010000229.1 GCA_012797375.1 Acidobacteriota bacterium | reverse complement strand
GGGGCCGCGCGACCGAGGGGATCCCGTTTCGTCCGAACAGGACGAGGACGAAATAGCCGTCCTTGATGGAGGTCGCCAGGACTCGCCCGGCCTCGAAGTCGAAGTCCACCTCGGTCACGTCTCCGAGACCGCCGGCGGCGGCCGCCGTCGCCGGGGAAATGTGCGCCCGCCTGTACCGCTTGGAGGTCATCAAGTCCGGCCTCGAGGACCGGGACACGAACGAAACCCGCTTCTTCGTCCTCAGCCGGGAGCCGCGGACCGGGGAGGGGAACAAGTGCTCGCTCGCTTTCGATTTCGAGACGGCCGACAAGGCCGGATCGCTTTTCAGCGTCCTTCGCGTCTTCGCCGAGGCCGGCCTCAACCTGACTCGCATCGAATCATTCCCCCGGCCGGCCGATCCGTCCGGCTGCGCGTTTTTCCTGGATTTTCACGGGACCTTGGGCGATCCGGCCGTCGCCGGAGCCCTGGACCGGCTCAAAACCGTAGCCCGGTTTGTCAAGATCTTCGGTTGTTATGATGAGGCGCGCCGATGAACATCGTCGTCTTGGGCTTCGGAAGGATGGGATCGTGGCTGGCCGGCGAGCTGGCCCGGACTCATCGTGTGTTTGTCTTCGACAAGAATCCTCATCAAACGCGGGGAGCGTCCCGCGTCGAGGTCCTCAATCGGCCGGACGAAATCGCCGGGCTTAAACCCGGCTGGCTCATCAATGCCGTCGACCTGGCGGGGACGGTCGAGGCCTTCCGGGAGGTCGAGGAGTTGCTGCCGCCGGAATGCATCCTGGGAGATATCGCTTCCATCAAGACATCGCTACCGGACTATTACCGCCGATGCCGGTTCCGGTTCGGATCCTGCCATCCGATGTTCGGCCCGACATTCGCGGACTCGGCTTCTTTAGGCGAGGAAAGCGCGGTCGTCATCCGCGAATCCCATCCCGAGGCCGCCGCTTTTTTCGAGGAATTTTTCCGAAGCAAAGGCGTTACTGTCCGGACCTGCTCCTTCGATGAGCATGATCGAATGATGGCCTACGCCCTGACCATGCCGTTCATCGCCTCCCTAGTGTTTGCCGTTTGCTTGGACGGCCCGTCGGTGCCGGGGACGACGTTCAAGAGACATCGGGACGTGGCCGGGAAGCTCCTGGGCGAGGATGACGGCCTGCTTGCCGAAATCCTCTTCAATCCACATTCTCTGGCCCAGCTGGAAAAAGTCACCCGGAAGCTGGAATTCCTTAAGCATGTCATTGCGGCCCGCGACGAGGAGGAAGCCCGGCGGATTTTCGCCCGGTTGAGGGAAAACCTCGGCCGAGGACGGCCGCCGGGCTGATCCGGAGCGGCGGCCGGCGCTCTTTTTTTCGCTCCGGCAATCCCGTACAATAGCTCCTTACGCCATGAGCTGTCCGACGAATCCCCGCCCGGCCGAAATTGAGACGGAGGGGAACTCTTGAGCCCGGTCGCCCATTCCGGCCTCGGTCTTCTCGGCTGGCGGCTGTTCGACCGGAAGCAGACCGTCGGAACGCTCTTCCTTTACCTTCTGATCGCCAACGCGGCCGACGTCGACTTCCTTCTCCACGCGGTTTTCCAGGACCGGGCCGTCTTCATCCACCAGTACTACACCCACAACCTGCTGTTCGTTTTGGCCGTTTCCCTGGGCTTCATGTT
>JAAZPG010000228.1 GCA_012797375.1 Acidobacteriota bacterium | reverse complement strand
GGCGTCCGGCGGCGCCTTCACGCCCGCCCGGCTGTTCGCCGGCTGGCGGGGATTCAAGATCAAGAACGCGGAGCTGTCCGCCGGTCTCGGCGACGGCTTTTTCGTCAATTCCAATCTCGAATCCCGGTTCGTCAATCAGTATCATCCGTATTTTTACTTCCGGGGCCTGAACGCCTCGCTCTCCGGGCCGGCCTTCGACCTCTCGGTTTTCGGGGGGACGCTGGCCCGGTTGACCGGGCTCCTGGGAAGCACGTACGAGATCAAGGACCAGCCTTTTTACGGGATCCGGGGACGATGGAAGCGGCCGGCCGGCGGGCTCGCCGGGGCCGGGATCATCCACACCCGCCGGGATCCGGCCGATCCGGCCGGCCCCGAAAAAAAAACCCTGATCCTGCTTGACGCCGAGGCCCCCGTCGCCGAAGGGGCGAAAATCCTGGGGGAATTTCAAACGAGCCTCACGCCCGGGTCCTCCGGGCCGGCCGGATCGGCCAACGCCCTGCGCTTCGTCCCCTTCTTCCGGTCGGGAAAATGGAACATCGAGGCGAACTACCGCTTCACCGGATCCCGTTTTTGCGACCTCAATCCGGATTATCAGTCCATCCGCGACGAGCAGGGCCTCTTCGCCTCGGTCCGCTACCAGGCCTCGCGCAACCTGGTCCTCTTCGGCTTCGCCGACCGCTTCGCCGACAACACCGGCGGCGATCCGGCCCAAAACACCCTCCGCTCCCTGTCGGTCATTTCCGGGTTTTATCTCAACACCCGCTCGCTCTTCGATCTGTCCCTCCAATGGGAATTCCAGCGGCGGGTCTCGGAACACGACCTTCCCGGTTCCGTGGATTTTTCCTCCAACGGCGTCTTCCTCCAGGCCTCCCGGACGATGGGCGATTTTTTCCCCTATCTCCGGGTCAAGCTGCAAAGCGTCCGCGAGGGCCCCGGCCTTCCCGCAAGCGGCCTGCCCGTCATCTATCTCGGCTTCCGAAAGAGGATGCCCCCGGGATCGTTTTTATGGGTCGAGGGGCAATACGACCATAAGCGGAACACCGCGGCCGGCCTGATCGACCGGAACCTCTACGTGCGGACGGGTTGGAACCAGGCCTTTTCTCCTGATTTCGACCTTTACGCCGAGCTCTTTTATGAGCGGTACGGAGCCGTCCAGGCCGTCTCTCAGATCGTCGCCTACGTCGGCGTCCGGGTCGGCCTCGGCCGGACCCTCCAGGTGCGGGCCGACATCCGGGCGTCCGAGCCGTTGAACCGGAGGGACATCCGCTCGTCGGACTACCAATTCACCCTCCGCCTCGACAAGCGCTTCTCCTGGGGCCAAGAGCCCAAGATCATGGGCCGCAAGACCGTCGGGGCCGTCCTCGGCATCGGATCGATCGAGGGTTACGTCTTCGAGGACACCAACCGCGACGGCCTCATGAGCCCGGGCGAAAAGGGATTGGCCGGGGTGTCGCTCCGTCTCGAGGACGGATCGCGGGCGATGACCGGGGAGGACGGACGCTACCGCTTCCCGATGGTGGCCGAGGGCCCGCACCAGGTTCAGATCGAGGAAAACCTCATCCCGGCGATGTATTACCTGCTGAGCCCGGCCCGGGTGGACGTCTTGACCCAGGCCCGAATCACCCGCGAAGTCTCCTTTCCCCTGATCTCGGGGGCTTCGCTCAACGGCCGGTTCATCGAGGATTCCGACCGGAACGGGGCCATGGACCCCGCGGACAAGGGGCTGGCGGAGATCCTGGTCATCCCTACCCCCATCGACGGAGCCCCCCAGAAGGACTTGATCCTCAACACCTACACCGACGCCGGCGGCGCCTACCGGTTCATGAACATCCTCCCCGGGGAATACGAGCTCTCGGTCGATCCGGAGACCTTGCCGACCGGGGCGGTCACGGCCGTCCCCCTTCCCTTCAAGATCAAGCTCGAGCCCGGCCGGACGGCCGGCGGAGTCGACTTCCTGGTGATCCCCCGGCCGGTCATCCGGAAAAAATAATCAGTCCGCGATCGCCCCGGCGACGATGTTGGCCACCCGGGCGCGGAGCGGAACGATCGTCCCCTTGTCCTCGGGATGGACGCTGTTGGTCAGCAGGACGACGAT
>JAAZPG010000227.1 GCA_012797375.1 Acidobacteriota bacterium | reverse complement strand
CGGCCGCGACCCGGGCGACGATCGACGGACGGAGGCCGGAGGGCTGGATCCCGGAGCAAAAAATCTCCGTGGAGGACGCGGTCCGGGCGTTCACGGCCGGCGGCGCCTACGCCGAGTTCGCCGAGAGGGACAAGGGGCGGCTGGTCCCGGGCGCCTGGGCCGATTTGACCGTCCTGGACATGGATCTTTTCCGGGTTCCCCCGGAGCGCGTCCGGGAGGCGCGCGTCCTTCGGACGATCCTCGGCGGACGGACGGTCTTCGAGGCGTGAGGCCGGCCGAAGCCGCGTTGTCTCCCTTTCGGATATTTGGTAAGATAGCGGCTAAATTTCAGGACGGACCTCATGGATCGAGACTGGAAAAGCGAACTTGACGAGCTGCTGAAGGACTTCGGAACCCGTCAGCGCGACACGATCCCCGTCCTTCACGAAGTCCAGCGTCATTTCGACCACATCCCGCCGGCCGCCCTTCCAGTTATCGCCCGGCGCCTCCGCGTCTCCGAAAGCGAGCTGTACGGCGTGCTCTCGTTTTATAAAGCCTTCAGCCTGCGGCCCAAGGACGCCCACACGATCAGCGTCTGCATGGGGACGGCCTGCCATGTCCGGGGCGGCGACCGCATCGTCGAGGAGCTGGAGAAGGTCCTCGGCGTCTCGGCCGGCAAGTCGACCCCCGACGGGATGTTCACCCTGGAAACGGTCAACTGCCTCGGCTGCTGCGCGATCGGGCCGGTCTTGGTGCTCGACGGCGTCACCCATGCCCGGATCACGCCGGCCGCCGCCCGGGACATCGTCGGCCGGATCCGGACGGGGGAGAAGCCGGCATGACCCGCCTCCAGCATCCCGGCCATCTCGAGGATTGGCGGAAGCGCCTCCTCGAGGAGACGACGTCCCTCCGTCGGACGATCGTCGTGACCGCCGGGACCTGCGGCCGGGCAGGCGGGGCCCTCGAAATCCGCGACGCCCTCCAGGCCGAGATCGACCGCCTCGGGGCCGGCGACAAGGTCGGCCTTCTCGTCACCGGCTGCCACGGCTTCTGCGAGATGGAGCCGAGCGTGGTCGTCCAGCCCGAGGGGATTTTCTACGGCCGGCTCAAGCCGGCCGACGCCGCGGCGATCGTCAAGCAGACGGGCTTGGCCGGCAAGGTCGTCGAACGGCTGACGTTCGAAATCCCGTCCACCGGGCGCCGGGTCGCCCGGATGGACCAGATTCCTTTTTATAAGAAGCAGCTCCGGCTCGTCTCGGAAGCCAATCTCAAGGTCGATCCGGAACGGATCGAGGATTACATCCGGATCGGCGGATACCGCGGCCTGGCCAAGGGCCTTTTCGACATGACCTCCGAGGGCGTGATCGAGGAGGTGAAGGCGGCCGGGTTGCGGGGCCGGGGCGGGGCCGGGTTCCCCACGGCCGTCAAGTGGGAGCTCTGCCGGAAGGCCTCCGGCCATCCCAAGTACGTCGTCTGCAACGCCGACGAGGGGGATCCCGGGGCGTACATGGACCGGAGCCTGCTCGAGGGCAATCCCCACGCCGTCATCGAGGGCATGATCCTCGGGGCGTACGCCATGGGAGCGGCCGAGGGCTTCGTCTACGTCCGGGGCGAATACCCGCTGGCCGTGAAGAACGTCGAGCGGGCGATCAGCCAGGCCCGGGCCTGCGGGCTTCTCGGTCAAAACATCCTCGGCTCGGAATTCCATTTCGACCT
>JAAZPG010000023.1 GCA_012797375.1 Acidobacteriota bacterium | reverse complement strand
CAGCGGCTGGACGCCCGACGCTTCCGCAGCCGCCGGGACGAGCTCGAGAGCCTCGTCTTTCTCGTTCTTATGATGATGGAGCTTCCAGCTCAAGAGGACGCCGCCCTTGTTGGTCCAGCGGGCGGTGTAAAGAGAGGTGGAAACGATGATTTCCTCCTCGGTCTCCGCATTCAAGGCTTCCGCGGCGTCCGAGGCGCGCTCCTCGGCCGGGGCTGTTTCGGCTTCGGGCCGGCCGGCCGTTTCCGTCTCCGGAGCGGGAGCAGCCGCTTGGGCGGCGACCGGCTGGGGAGGGGGCGCCGTTTCCGGCGCTTTTTTCACAAAGACATATTGCCAGAGCAGAAGAACGCCGAGAGAAAGGACGATCGCAAGAATGATCCTTCTAGTTTCCATATCAGTGATCCTTTTTCAGGGAACAGGGTCGAGTCCCCCGGCGTGGAACGGGTGACACCGGAGAAGACGTTTGAGCCCGAGCCCGGTTCCCCGGATCAGGCCGTATTTTTCGATCGCCTGGCAGGCGTACTCCGCGCAGGTCGGATAATATCGGCAGTGCGTCCCCAGCAAAGGGGAGACCGTTCTTTTGTAGAGGCGGAGGAGAGCCAGGGCAAGGCGTTTCATCGGAGGGATTTCTCCCGGGCCAGGGAGGCAAGAAAAGCCGCGTATTGCTCGCAAAGCTGCGGCCACGGAGCGTCGGCGCATTCGGCTCGGGTGATCAACAGCATGTCCAGGGACATTTTCAACGACTCTTTGTTCCTCCGAAAAAGCTCCCGGGCGCGCCGGCGAGCCCGATTCCTCCGGACGGCGTTGCCGACCTTCCGGCTGGAGACGGCGGCCATTCGCGGATACCCCAAGCCGTTGGAAAGATAAACGATCGTGAAGTATCGGCTCCGAAAGCTCCGGCCCCTTTGGTAAAGCGCCGAAAAATCCGATTTTTTTCGGATCCTCTCTCGAGGTCCGTAAGAATCGCTCATTCAGCCGCGAGACGCTTGCGCCCTTTCGCCCGGCGGCGCTTGATGACCTTCCGGCCGCCGGCCGAACTCATCCGCACGAGAAATCCATGCGCTTTTTTACGCTTCCGGTTATTAGGATTAAACGAGGGCTTCATGATCACACCTTCCGCAAGAATAAGGCGCCTATCTTAATCGACCCCGGCGACGATGTCAAGCCGGACGCGTCCTCTCCGGCATCGGGCAAGGCGATTATTCGGCAATATTAAAGGATTTTCGAAGCGAAAGATATAGCAATTAACAATCGAGCAAAGAATTCCACTAATTGAACACTTTTTTTTCTTTAGCTTAGGTTCTTATTTTATTTGTTTTCAATGTTTTTACTAACTTTTAATAATTGTGTTTATTTATTGTTCTTATTTAAATACAGCTCATTTCATTCATTTTCATCTTATTTTCTTTTTTTTCAATGTTTTATGAATGTTTTTATATATGGTCTATTTTTTGCTTTCTTTATGTTCAATGATACAAGGAGACGTCAGGATGAAAAAAACGGTCCTTGCTTTCCTAATTACTTTTCCCCTCCTTTCCGGCGTCTCCTTGGCTTTCCCCACCCTCAACGAAACGCCCCTCCTTCCCTCCGGAACGCTTTCAGCCCTCGCCCTCCCTTCCGAACCTGCCCCTGAACCCGATTTCTCCTCGATCACCCTCAATCCACGGCTCGTCGTCCTCGCCTCCGCTCAATCCCTTATCGAACCGTCCCTCCGCCGCTCCCGCTTCGCCGATTCCGTCTTCGACGCCACCCTCATCTCCATGGTCGCCCTGAACATCGCCGATTACGTGTCCACCCGGGAATGCCTCAAGTTCCCCCATCTTTCCGAAGGCAATCCCATCATGAAGCCGTTCGTCAAGAACGATCTGGCGTTCGCCGCGGTCAAGGGCGGCTTGACCCTGGCCACTTACTTCGGAACCAAGGCGCTTTTCAAGAAAAGCAAACCCCTCGGCTGGATCGCTTCCCTGGCCTCCAACCTGGCTCTCTCCTACGTCGTTTCCAACAACTTCCGCCTCCTCCGCGAGGCCCGAAGCCGTTGAATATGAACCGTATCCTGGAAACACTGGTCTCCACGGGCCCGATCCGTTCCGTTCCGCCCTCAACCCTTCCGACGCTGGACGAGCTCGTCGGCGAATACATCCTGATGCTGCTCGCCCTGACCCATCACAATATTTCCCAGACGGCCCGGATCTTGAACATTTCCCGCACGACACTCTACAACCGCCTCCGCCGGCAATCCTCCTAAACGAAGCGCCGCGGCTCCGCTCCAAGCCTACCTTTTTCTTTTTCAATCGGTTCTGTTTTCAAGCGGCTTTTTCCCGTTCGGCCCCCCGTTCGTTCGTCGGCCGTCGACCGGAAAACAAGTCCGTCGGCCGGCCTTTCTTTTTGTTTGACGAAACTTCCTAATAATGCTAGAATTAACCCCTCATGGAATGTTTCAAGATTGGTGATAAAGTGATTTATCCCAATCAAGGCCTGGGTCTGGTCGTCGACGTCCAGGAACAGGCTTACAACGGCGAAAAGTTCCCCGTTTATCATCTCCGTCTCCTGTCCAGCAACACCCTGGTCATGGTTCCTTTTTCCTCCTGCCAGGAAATCGGCATCCGCAAGCTGATCGCCGAGGGATCGGTCAAGGACATCTTCGATTTCCTGAAGAACGGAGAAATCGAAGTTTCCATGAATTGGAAGGGGCGCTATAAGGAACACATCGGCCTGATGAAATCGGGGACCGTCCTGGACATGGTCGCCGTTCTCAAGAGCCTTCATTACCTGAGCTTGATCAAGCCCCTGTCCTTCCGGGAAAAGAAGATGATGGAAAAAGCCCGGGAACTGGTCGTTTCGGAAATCGCCCAGGTGTCGTCCATGCCGGCCGCCCAGATCGAAAAGAAAATCGCGTCGATTCTATCCACTTGCTTTAAAGACGTTAAAGTCGGCCTTGACGTCTGACCGGCGGTCATGACCCTTTCCTTGATCCTCTTGTTCATCCTCTGCATCATCCTGAGCGCCTTTTTTTCCTCAAGCGAAACGGCCTTCATCGCCGTGAAGCCGCACACCCTTGATTACCTGGAAACGAAGGGCTCGCCGCGGGCCGGCCGGGTAAAAAAAATCCTTTCTCGTCTTGAAGATTTCCTCTCGGCCGTCCTCATCGGAAACACCCTCGTCAATGCCGCCGCGGCCTCTCTGGCCACGGCCCTGGCCGCCTCCTTGATCCCAAACAGGAACACGGCCGTCCTGGCGGCGACGGGCGGGACGACGCTCATCCTTCTTCTTTTTTCCGAAATCAACCCGAAGATCTACGCCGCCCGCCATCCGGACAAGCTGGCCCTTTTCTTTGCTCCCGTCGTCCGTCTTTTCCTCGTCCTGTTCTATCCCCTGGTCGCCGTTTTCACCTTCGTCTCCCGGCGGCTGTTCCGATCCGGGGCCAAGACATCCGAAGCCCTCTCCCGGGCCATGGCCGAGGAAGAGGCCAAAGCCCTCCTTCATTCCGGGATCAAGGGCCTGCCCGAGCATCGCAAAGCCATGATCACGGAAATCGTCGACCTGGCCCGCCGGCCGGTCAAGGAAATCATGACCCCCCGGCCCCGGATCAAGGCCATCGAGGCCTCCTCCAGCCGGGAGCAAATTCTCAAAACGGTCGTGGCCGAGGGCTTCAGCCGCTTCCCCGTCTACCGCGGACGGATGGATCACATCGAAGGCTTGATCTACACCAAGGACCTGATCGGCTACCTGGCTCACGACCGGCCCTTTGATCTTGGGGCCGTGCTCCGACCTCCCTTTTTCCTCCCTGAGTCCGCCTCGATCGAAAAAGTCCTTCTTCAAATGCAGGACGAGGGCGTTCAGATGGCCTTCCTCGTGGATGAATTCGGGAACATGGAAGGCTTGGTGACGATCGAAGACATCATGGAGGAGATCGTCGGAGAAATCCGGGACGAGTACGACGACCGTGAGGAGGATTGGCACGCGCCCCTGGAGGACGGGGCTGTCCTGGTCAAGGGCTCGGCCGGGATCAACGACATCAACAAAACGCTGGGCTGGGGCCTTCCGGAAAGCTCCGAATACACGACCTTGGCCGGATTCTTTCTCCAGGAATTCGGACGCATTCCCCGGGAGAAGGACGTTCTTCTCCACAACGGCCGCCGCTTCATCGTCGTCAAGATGAACAAGCGGCACATCAGCCAGATCCGGGTCGAAACATGAAAGTCCTCGCCGTCAACCGGGCCGCCCGGTTCAACTACGAGATCTTGGAGACGTTCGAGGCCGGCCTCGTGCTCCAGGGCAGCGAGGTGAAATCCGTCCGCGAAGGACGGATCAGCTTGAAGGAGAGCTTCGCCGACATCCGCGACGGAGAAGTCGTCCTCGTCGACTGCCACATCCATCCCTACGAAGCCGCCAACCGCTGGAACCACGACCCCCGCCGCGTCCGCAAGCTTCTCCTCCATCGCCGCGAGATCAAGCGCTTGACCGGCAAGGTTCAGGAACGCGGGCTGACGTTGATCCCGCTTCAAGTCATGCTCAACGACAAGGGTCTCGTTAAGATCGAAATCGCCCTCGGCAAGGGCAAGAAAATCCACGAAAAAAAGGAAGCCCTCAAGGAGCGCGACATCAACCGCCAGATCCGGGCGGCCCTCAAGTCAGGCGGACGCTGAACGCGCGGCCCGCCGGAGCGCCTCGGTCATGCTGGCCGGATCGGCCGGCGTTCGGCCGGCGATGTCGAAGGCGGTTCCGTGATCCGGCGACGTCCGGATGAACGGCAGGCCGAGAGTGACGTTGATTCCCGTCTCAAAGGCGATCATCTTGAAAGGGATGAGCCCCTGGTCATGGTAGAGCGCGGCCACGATCTTTTCCGGACGGCCGAGGGCCAGGCGGAAAACGACGTCCGGAGGGAACGGACCCCGCACGGGGGTCCCCGCCGCCCGGGCTTCGGCGACGGCCGGGACGATGACGTCCCTCTCCTCCGTTCCGAGAATCCCCCCCTCGCCGGCGTGCGGATTGAGTCCGGCGACCAGGATTTCAAAAGCCGGGCCCTCCGCCCGGGCCGGAGGACATTCCCTCAGGATGCGGAACAGGCGGGCCAGGGCCGGCCGGTTCACCCGGGCCAGCGCGTCCCGGAGGGGAAGATGATGGCTGAGAAGAGCGACGGTCAGCTTCTCCGACCAGAAGCTCATCACCGCGTCGGGAAAAAAGGATTCCAAGTATTCGGTATGGCCGCGCCAAGGGATTCCGGCCAAATTCCAGCCGGCCTTGGCCACGGGCGCGGTGACGAGAGCGTCCATCTCTCCGCGGCGGGCGGCCGCCGCCGCTTCCTCAAACCAGGCAAACGACGCCCGGCCCGCGGAAGCGCCGGGCTCGCCTTTCTTGACCGGCTCGCGCGGTCCTGGCAGATCCCGGAGATAAACGCCCGCGCCGGCGCATGATTCGTCCGTTTTCCAGGAAGGGATCTCCGTGGACAGGCCGAAAGCCGCCGCTTCTTTTTCCAAAAAAGAACGCGGCCCGAAAAGAACGTACCGAGCGGGGGGAAGCGCCCCGGAAAAGAACAGCGCCCGGAGCGTCACTTCCGGGCCGATCCCTGCGGGATCTCCAATCGAGATCCCGATCCGGGGAAAGGTCATTTTCTTTCGGGCTCGCCGTCCTCTTCGGGGGATTCCTTGCCTTCGCCGAGCTTGTACAAGTACTTGATGGCGTTCTTATAGACGAGCAGATTCGGCGCGCCGTTTCGGTTGAGCTTGATGCAGTTGCGGTCGTACCATTCGACGTAGCCCTCGAGGATTTCACCGTCTTGAAAAACGACGGCCATCGGCGTCTTTTT
>JAAZPG010000226.1 GCA_012797375.1 Acidobacteriota bacterium | reverse complement strand
CGTCGGCGGCGGAGCTCTCCTCGACATCGAGCTCCAGCGGTTTTTCTACGCCCTTGGCATCCCGATGTTCCAGGGCTACGGTCTCACCGAGGCCGCCCCGGTCATCTCGGCCAACAGCGGCGCGGCCCATAAGCTGGGCTCCTCCGGCCGGGTGGCCAAGGGGATCGAAATCCGCATCTGCGACTCCTCCGGCACGCCCCTGCCGGTCGGCGGCCGGGGAGAAATCGTCATCCGCGGCGAAAACGTCATGGCCGGCTACTGGAAGAACGAAAAGGCCACGGCGGAGGCGCTCAAGAACGGCTGGCTCTACACCGGCGATCTCGGCTATCTCGATGAGGACGGCTATCTCTATGTCCTCGGCCGGACCAAGAGCCTGCTGATCGCCAACGACGGGGAGAAATACAGTCCCGAATCCATCGAGGAGGCGATCATCGAATCCTCGCCTTACATCGAGCAGTTCATGCTTTACAACAACCAGTCGCCCTATACGGTCGGGCTTCTCGTTCCCAACAAGGAAGCCCTCCTCGCCTGGCTGAAAAAGAGCGGTTTGTCGGCCCGCGCGCCCGAGGGGCAGGAGGCCGTTCTCCGGCTCTTGGACGGGGAAATCGCCAAGTATCGCGAGGGCGGTCCTTTCGCCGGCCAGTTCCCGGCCCGCTGGCTGCCGGCGACCGTCGCCGTCCTGGGCGAGGGATTCACCGAGCAGAACCATCTCATGAACTCGACCATGAAGATCGTCCGGGGAAAGATCGAGGACTTTTACCGGTCCCGGATCGATAACCTGTTCACGGCCGAGGGAAAGACCATCGACAATCCCCAGAACCGGATGATCATCTCCCGGTTCGAGTAACCGGGCTCAGCGGATCTCGCGCCGGGCTTTCCCAAACGACGGAGGCATCGGCAGGGACAGGCGTTTTTTAACCTTTTCGGTCAATTCGGGAATTTTGAGCTCAAACGCCCGGCGGGCGGCGTCCAGAAGCTCCTGGCTCCGGGTGAAATCGAGAACGCCGAGGTCGGGAAAGTCGAACTCGAAGAGAACCGCCGGCGGATGGGCGGCCAGCATCTGCCGGGTTTCCGTGTAAGCCATGATGTCGATCGTTCGGGTGACGATGTCGATCAGATTCGGCGTCTTCTCCGGCTCGCCGGCTTCCCCGTTCTTCGCCGTCAGCCACTGGTCGGCGATCCTCAGCCAGCGGCGCTCTTCCTTCCGGCCGGGCGGGAGGCGGCGGGCGATTTTCTCCTTCAGCGGCAGGCGCCCGGGAGGGGGCTTGTCCCCGCCCCTCCGTTTTTTCCAGCCCAGGGGGAGGATTCCCCGGAGCTTTCCGATGGTCGGCAGAAGGCTGACGGCGACGATCAGGTGGCCGCCCATCTGTTCGGCGATGTCGATCGGCAGCGGGGAGACGACTCCGCCGTCCAGGAGAAGCTTCGATCCGACGCGGACCGGGGTGAAGACGCCGGGGATGGAAATGCTCGCCCGGATCGCCTCCAGGAGATTGCCTTTGCGGAAAACGACCGGCCGGCCGGTCTCGTAATCGGTGGCCACGATGCCCAGGGGAAGGCCGAGGTCCTCGAGTCTCGTTTCGGGCGGGATATACCGGCGGAGGAAGACCATCACTTTCCGGCCGGCGAAGAATCCATAGCGGGAAAGAGCCGGATCGAAAAGCCGCACGAAATCCTCCCGCTTCATCGTTTGAAGGTCCTCCCGAAGGCGGGGAAGCCCGCCGGCGGCGTAGATGCCGGCGACGACGGCGCCGATGCTCGAACCGGCGATGAGGTCGATCGGGATGTCCATCCGGAGAAGCCCTTCGATGATTTCGAAGTGGACGAGGCCCCGGGCTCCGCCGCTTCCGAGGACGAGGCCGACCTTGGGGCGGCGCGGGGAGCGGGCGGCGGCTTTCGGATTCGGCATGAAAAAAAAATATCATGATCGCCGGCGAATGGCAACGGGCGCCCGTTCTCGGGTAAGATGGCCGGGATGATCGGACGATTCCGGACGACGCGTCTTCCGCCGCCGACGCGCCACAGCCTGACCTGCGGCGGGGAGACCGTCGTTTTCCTTTGGGTTCGGGGCCGGGGCCGCCGTCTGCGCCTTGAGGTCCGGGAGGACGGAGAGATCCGCGTCCATTCCCCCGCCCGGGCCGGGGCGGACGCGGTCCTGTCGTTCGTGGCCGGAAAGGCGGCCTGGATTCTCCGGACGCGGGCCAAGGCCCTGGCCCGCCGGCGGCTGATGTGGCCGGAGGATCGCCGGGAACAAGCCCGGCTCCGGACCGAATGTGAACGCCGGCTTCAGGAACGCTTGGAGGCCTGTCTTCCCGTCGCCGCGGCCCACAACCTCCCCCGGCCGGCGGTTTCCTTCCGGATGATGAAGCGGCGCTGGGGGAGCTGCGCCCGGGACGGGCGGATCGTGCTCAATGTCCGGTTGGCCCAGCTTCCGCCGGCCTGCATCGACTATGTGATTCTCCACGAGCTCTGCCATCTCCGCCATCATCATCACGGGCGCCCGTTTTACGATTTGCTGGCCCGCCTCGTCCCCGACGGGAAAGAGCGGAGAACGGAGCTCGCCCGCTTCCGGATCGCTTGAGGCGGCCGGCCGCTCCTCCCGGGATATTCCCGCCGCGGAGGACATCCCGGCCCGCCCGTCCCCCCGGCCGCGCCGCCGTGTCAACTCGTAGAGCCATGTGACCGAACGCAGGGCCGTTGAATCATATAAACTGTTGCCGAGGAAGGATCGGGATTTTGACCGGTGATTCCATGCGCGCGCTTGCGCCGGCGCGCGTCCTTCGTTATGATGAAAGCGCCGTTCCATTGAAATTGAGGAAGAGATGAGGAAACTCCGGGTCGCGCTCGTTTACAACGCCTACGCCGACGCCCAGGAGTCCGCCGAGGACGACCAGAGCGGCGCGGCGTATCTGCGGGAGATGATCTTCACCATCGCCCGGGCGGTCCGCCGGCTCGGGCACAAGGTGACCGTCATCCCGTTGACTGATGATCTCAACTATCTCCAGCGCCGCCTCCGCCGGCTGAAGCCGCACGTCGTCTTCAACCAATACGACGACGTCGTTCACGGGGCCTTGTACGAGATGCGGGTCGCGGCCTTCATCCGGATGCTGGGATTTCCGATCACCGGGTCGCCGGCCATCGCCCTCGGCCTCAGCCGCCACAAGTACATGGCGGCCAGCCTGCTGCAGGGCGCAGGCGTCCCCATTCCGGGCCAGACCATGCTGATCGAGCGGATCGGCGAGCTGAACGGCCGCGACTGGAAATTCCCCCTCATCGTCCACGCCAGCCAGGAGCACGCGGGCATCGGCCTGGATCGTCATTCCGTCGTCCATACCAAGGCCGCCTTGAAGGACAAGGTCCGCGAGATCCTGAAGACATACCGCCAGCCGGCGCTCGTCCAGGATTTTCTCGCCGGGCGGGAGTTCAACGTCGGGGTCATCGGCGGGAGGAAGCTTCGCGTTTTGCCCCTGGCCGAGGTCGATTATTCCGCCCTGCCCGGGACGATTCCCCCGATCATGTCCTATGCGGCCAAATGGATCGAGACCACCGTGGAATTCCAGAAGACGCGGGTCCTCTGCCCGGCCAAGACCAAGCCGGAGCTGACCCAGGCCATCGGCGAAACCGCCAAGAAAGCCTTCCGGGTGGTCGGGGGGTGGGGATACGGCCGGGTCGACATCCGCTTGGATTCCGAGGGCCGGCCGCGCGTTCTCGAGGTGAATTGCAACCCCTGCCTGGACAACGACATGGGACTCGCCCGGGCGGCCAAGAGGGCGGGCATCAATTATTCCGCACTCATGGGTATCATCATCAAGGCGGCCTTCGAGGGCCCTCCGTTCGATATGAACCTGCCGATTTTCGGACTCAACACCCGCCCGGCCCCCCGTCCCAAATAAATCCGGCCCGCCAATCGGTACCTGGTCAACCATTTCCCGATTCATATCGGTACCTGTTTATCCATTTCCCGATTCATATCGGTACCTGTTTATCCATTTCCCGATTTGTTAAGGCTGGGAAAAGCGGCGCTTGAGTCGGCGGCGGCTTTTCCAACGGCGCCTTCCCCCCGGTTCCGCGGCGGAAGAGGCGGCTTTTCCAACGCCCGATGCGGGCCCGGCTCCTTGGCGATCGCCAGGATTGCTTTTCCCGTTCCCCGGCCTTGCCTTAATGTCCGCTCAGTGATGCCTCCTTGGCGATCATCCGGCGCTCTCTCCGCTGTTCGCGGAAACAAAAGGCCATCCGTTCCGTCCTCAGGCGATGCGCTTTCCATGCCGATCGCCGTCCTATTTTTACCCGCGGATCGACATGGAGCGGGGCCGGGAGGTCGCGGATAGGGGAAACCGACGATCCCGGATGGAATCGCGGCCGATCAGATCAGGCGAGGCGGCCGGTATAGGCGTAGTCCATGGCCAGGGCCACGGCCAGGGCGGCGATCTCCATCTCTCGCGATCGTTTCTTACCCGGAGGATAGCGGAGGTCGAGGGTCTTTGTCCGGCTTTCGAGCTTGCGAAGGATGGCGTCGGCTTCTTTTTCGTCGAGGCTCGACCAGCGGACGATGCTGTCCAAAAGCTCCGCCCGGCGCCGGCGGAACAGGTCCACGGCCGGGAGGAGGACTTCGGCCCGCGAAGGGGGGAAGACCTGCCGGAGCCGGTCGTCGACATACCCCCTGGCGGATCGGCGGAAGACATCGGCCTTCTTGCCGTAGAAATCGGCCAGGGTCAGGTTCATCTTTTCGACCGGCAGGACGACCTTGCGGCGGATGTTGCGCGGCTTCTGCCTGCGGATCTCCCTCATCAAGCGGTCGACGTACTTGAGCTTGCGCAGAACGGGCCAGTGTTTATAACGGTTCCGCCAGTCGCTCCGCGGGGCGAGCCAGACGGCGAAGGTTTCGGCGAAATCCTCGTCGGGATGTTTTTGGGCGTAGGTCCGGCCGTAGGGATGGGCGTCGATATGGCGGACGAATTGCCGGCTGAAGCGGTCCGGCCGGAAGATGTCCCGATAGGGTTTGGTGAAAGAACCGAAGATCTCCTTCCAGGACGACCGCTCCCAAAGCTTGAACGCGTAGTTGATCGCATGCCCGGCCTCGTGGCGGAAGAGCATCATGATCGTCTTGGGATCCTCCATTTCGCCGTTTTGCTCCTCCTCGAGGCGGGTCAGCCGCTCATCGGCCAAGTAGAAGGGGACGCCGATGACCGGTGTCCGGTCGGGGCAGCCCCAGGCGTCGGTCAGGTAGAAGGACGGTTTGAAGATGAATTTCTTGGTCTCGAGCTCGCGGCGCAGCCGTTGGACGAAACGCTCGGCCGGGGATCCCTCGATCTTCAGGTTGAGGTCGGAAATCCTGCGGTTCAGCAACTCAAAGCGCACGGTCTCCCAGCTTTGGACGAGACTCTTGACATTCGAGGCGCTCATGATCGGGGGATTTCCTCCCTGACGGGACGGGAGACCGCCGGGCCTCCCTTAAGTCGACAACATAGGAAGAAAAGAGAGGCTTGTCAAGAAGAATCGACCCGGATTTTTGAAGGCATAATCCAATAATATGTATTTATATTAATATGAAACAATTAGACAGGTGGGGCCATGCATATTCGCCTCATTTTAGCTTCATTCCTCGCTTTTTCGATTTTGTGTTTTGACCGGCCGTAAACCGTGATCATTTGGGGAATAAGCAATGTGTCTCCGATTTGGATATAATCATTCCCGCCCGTCCGCGGGGCGGATACCGGCAAGGAGGATGACATGAAAGACGATTCCGCCGGCTCCGGCGTTCAAAACCGCCGTGATTTTCTGAAAGCCGCCGCCGCCGGGGCCGCCGGCGTGAGCGCTGTCTTGGCCGGTTTCAAGCCTCTTCTCGGCGATCAGCGCCGGGTTCCGGGCGAAGGCCGGACCGCTTTCGCCGCCGCTCCGCTTCCCCGCGTCCGCATCGGCTTCGTCGGCGTGGGGGGCATGGGCTCGGCCCACGTTCAGAATCTCCTCAACATCGACGGCGTTCAAATCAAGGCCCTTTGCGACATCGTTCCAGCCAAGGTCGAGCGGGCCCAAAAATGGGTCGTCGAGGCCGGCCAGCCCCTCCCCTCGGCGTATACGCGGGGAGACCATGACTTCGAGCGGATGTGCGAGACGGAAGATCTCGACCTGGTCTTCACGGCCACGCCCTGGGAGTGGCATGTCCCGGTCTGCCTTTCGGCCATGAGGAACGGCAAGCATGCCGCGACCGAGGTTCCGGCGGCCATGACCTTGGACGACTGTTGGGCCCTGGTCGAGACGGCGGAAAAAACGGGACGGCATTGCCAGATGATGGAGAATTGCTGTTACGACCGGATCGAGCTCATGACCCTCAACCTCGTCCGTCGCGGCGTCCTCGGCGAAATCCTCCATGCCGAGGCGGGCTACCTCCACGACCTCCGCGAGGTCAAGTTCTCCAGCGAGGGGGAGGGGCTTTGGCGGCGGGCCTGGTCCCGGAAGCTCAACGGCAACCTCTACCCGACCCATGGTCTCGGGCCGGTCGCCCAGTGCCTCAACATCAACCGCGGCGACACCCTCGACTTCATCGTCTCGATGAGCTCTCCGGCCCGCGGGCTCCACGAGTACGCCGCCGCGAATTTCGGGCCGTCCTCGCCCCAAGCCGCCGAAAAATACGCCCTCGGCGATGTCAACTCCACTCT
>JAAZPG010000225.1 GCA_012797375.1 Acidobacteriota bacterium | reverse complement strand
GTCACCGGGATTCCGTCGATCAGGAGCTTGCCTTCTTTTTCGTCGACGATCTGGATCCGGGGCTCGGCGTTGATCCCATAAAGGAACGTATGCATGCGGCCGTAAGTTGAATCTTTTTCGATCGTCTGGACGACGGCGTCCATCCCGGCGCCGATTTCCCGGCCCTGGCTGACGACGATCTCCTTGAAATACTTCCGCCCGATATGATGCCACAGGGTGAGCTTGCCGATCCTCCCCAGGCTGTTGATGCCCAGAACCGGTTTTTTTTCCGAGAACAAAGCAGACGCCTTCATCGGAGACTCCTCGATTGTTTTTTTAAACGAAAGAAAACGAATTACTCCCTAATAACGAAACATCCCGCGGCCGGCGGACGCGCCGCCCGGCTGGAGGATGTTAGATGAAAACATATCATCGGGAGCGCCGGCTGTCAAGGCCGTGAACTCGTCCAGGCCGTCCGGGCTCTATGACGAATATTGTGGCAGTCATGGGATCAAAACGGCCAGTACGGATATCGATATCGACATTGCGGAAGCCGAAGCTAACCCTTTATATCATCTTGATTTGAGTATGGACGTCTTCGGCGAAAGCCCGGAAATCTTCTCACCGGCGTCCGGATGTTCCGCCGACCGAGGCGACGATGAAATCCGCCAACCGCTCGAGATAAATCCGGCCTTTTTCCGCGGACGCCTTTCGGGGGTCGCCCAGAACACCGTCGGCGGAAAGCGCGGGCATGCCTTTTTCCAGCAGAAGCCTCATCTCGGCCCCGCCGAACGGCCCGCAATACCCGGGAGCAAACCGCTCGGACGCGACCAGCCCGCCCTCCAAAGTCATCATCATCGAGGTTTCGTTCTCGCCGGCGTGGTCTCCGGCCTCCGTTTTGGAGACGCCGTATTCGGCCGATAGGCGGCCGAGGAAGTCCGTCAAGCCGGGCAAGTCCAGGAACGCCGTAACGTCGATCCCGGGGTGAGCCTTCCGGGCCTCGGCTGCAAACCGCCCCACGGTTTCGAAATTTCCGCCATGCATCGGAATGAAGAGGATGCGCTTGAAGCCGTGGCGGACGAGACTGGCCGTATAATCTCGAAGGATCAGCCGCAGCGTCTCGGGCTTGAGGGAAATCGTCCCGGCGAAAGCGAGGTGATGATCCGACAGTCCGGTCTCGATCGTCCGTGCTTGAAGCGCGCCGCCCAGCTTGCGGGCGACGAGCTCGGCCAGGGCGTCGCTGATCCGCGCATCGGTCATAGTCGGCAGATGGGGTCCGTGCTGTTCGATCGAACCCACGCCGACGACCGCGGTCGTGCAGCCCGATTCGATCGCCTTCTTGATGTCCGGCCAATTCATCCGCTCCATGCGGACGGTTTCCGCGGCCCGGACGGCCGGGGAAAAGCACAAACAGAGAACCACCGGAACAACCCTCAAGCCTCGTTTCATGATCTTCCTCCTCCCGGATGCCGGTGCGGGCTTGAAACCCGGGATATCAACCCGGGCCGGGGGCGCGCGCCGGCCCGGAAACGCCCTTCGTCCCGCGGCGCGCGTCCCGTCTCTCACCCGTTCCTTGAGCGCCGGCAAGCTCCCGTCCTCCCCGCCCTTGCGGGACGGCGGCCGTCGTCCGGGCGGACACAGGATAAATCCGGCGGAAAAGCGATGTCAAGAAACCGCCTTGTCCGCCCCAGCGGGCGCTCAGCGCGAAAAAACGATCCGGCCCCGACTGATGACCGTCCGCACGACGGCCGTTTCCCGGAGGGGATCGGCGCTGAAAATCACCACGTCGGCGTCCTTGCCCGCCTCCAGCGAACCGATCCGGCCGTCGACGGAGAAGATCTCGGCCGCGTTGAGCGTCAGAGCCCGCCAGGCCTCCTCCTCGGGAAGGCCGTGGGCGACGGCCAGGCGGGCGATCTCCAGCAGCGCGTCCGGCCGGCGCCCGGAATTTCCCTGAAAGGCGATCTTGACGCCGGCCCGCTGAAGGCGGACGGCGCTTTCCAGCGAATCGGCCGCCGACTCCGGCGTGCTCCGAAAGTCGGCCAGCGGGCCGACCAGGACGGGGATCTTTCGTTCGGCCAGCTCGGAAGCCGCCCGAAAAGCCGCGGCGCCGTGATTGATGACGAGGCGGAGGCCGAACTCGTCCGCCAAGCGGACGGCCGTCAGGATGTCGTCCAAGCGGTTGGCCCGCACGACCAGGGGCATTTCCCCTTTCAGCATCGGCCCGAGCGATTCGACGGCCGCGGCCGCCGCCCGGTCCGGTCCGGTCTTGCTCTCCATGGCCTGCCGGGCGTCCAGGAGAGTCTGGCGCAGCAAGGCCATCGCGCCCATGCGGGTCGAGGGATACTGGTTGCGGCTTCCAAAACGGAGCTTGGCCGCTTCCCCCAGGTTGGCGTGGACCGCAGCCGGAAAGCGCAGCGTCTCGCCGCTCCCGGAGGAGTGTCCGGGAAGGCGGACCAAGGCGCTTTGGCCGCTCAGAAGCGCGCCCTCGCCGGGGGCCGAGAGGGCGGAGGTGACGCCTTCGGAGCACGCGGCCGGGAAGTCTTCATTTTCCCAGTCGATGGCGTCGATGACGCGCAATTGCGGGAGAACGGCCTTGGCCGACTCGTCATAGTCGCCGCCGCCGGCTTCCGGCCGTTCCATCCCCAGGTGAGTGAAAGCGTCGATCAAGCCGGGGGTGATGACCGCCCCGGCGGCCTCGATGACCTCGGCGCCGGGCGGAACAGCCACGTCCCGGCCGACGGCCTCGAGGCGTCCGCCGCGGATGAGCAGGACGCCGTTTTCGATCACGCCGCCGCTGACGGTGATGATCCGGCCGCCGCGGACGGCCAGAAGCGGATCGGCCTCCCCTCCGCCGGTCGGGCGAACGAACAGAAAGGCCAGGACCGCCGCCGCCCAAAGAACGGTATTTCTCTTTTTCATGGCCGCGTCCTTCCGGGGTTCACCGCCGGTCCGGCTGAGCGCGGGCCTCCAGCCGGCCGTCGATGAAAACCGCCTCCGGGATGGCGCCGGTCAGGAACGGATGACCGCGCAGAATGACGATGTCGGCATCCTTTCCGGCCTCCAGGCTTCCGACCCGCTTGGCGAGGCCGGCGATGCGCGCCGGCTCGATGGTCACGGCCTTGAGCGCCTCCTCCTCGGTCAGGCCGCCGCGGTAGGCGAACGCGGCCAGCGTCAACGGTTCGCCGCCGGGCTGCCCGGCCGCGGGCGTCCGCCATGAACCCTCGTCCGGACGGAAGGCCACGGTCACGCCGGCCCGGATGAGGATGACGGCGTTGTCTTCGTTGAATCCCCGGTCCTCCACCTGGCCCAAGCCTCGGAACAGTCCCTCCAGAACGACAGGAATGCCGCGCTTCCGGATCTCGTCGACCACTTTGTAGGCGTCGGTGGCCCCGTCGAGGATGATCTTCAACTGAAATTCATCGGCCAGGCGCAGAGCCGCCAGGATGTCGTCGCGGCGCTCGGCGTGGATCATGACCGGCATCTCTCCGCGCAGCACCGGCTGCAGGGCGTCCAGGGCCAGGTCCGCGGCCGGAGTTTCATTCTTTTTATCCCGGGCGGCCCGGTCCCGCTTTTCGCCGTATTCCCTCGCCTTGACCAGCGTCTCGC
>JAAZPG010000224.1 GCA_012797375.1 Acidobacteriota bacterium | reverse complement strand
TGCTATAATGAACGGGTTAAATCTCATCGCGAAGGATGCGCCGATGCCGATTTATGAATATGCCTGCGAGAAATGCCGGCAGCGGATCGAACGGATCCAGAAGGTTTCCGATCCCCCCTGCCAAAAATGCCCTCACTGCGGAGGGCCTCTCCGGAAACTGATCTCCTCTCCAGCCATTCAGTTCAAGGGATCCGGATTCTACATCAACGACTACGCTAAAAAGGGCGCCTCCCCGGCCGAGGGAAAGAAAAAGACCGGGCGGAAGGAAAAGGCCGAAAAAGCGGCCGAATCCGTCGCCAAGCCGGTCGCCGGCGCGGAGTAAGAGGCGGCAATCCCGGCCCATGAAAATCGTCGTCCGGACGCCGAATTGGCTCGGCGATGCGCTGATGGCCTTCCCCGCCCTGACCGCCCTGCGCCGGCATTTTCCGGACGATGAGATTTCGATCATCGCCCCGGATGGAATCGGCGATCTCTATTCCGGACCGGAAACGGAGGCGCGCTCGTTCCACCGGGGTCCGTCGGCCCGGGGATCCAGCCTCCGGCGGGCGGCCGCCGAGTTGAGGAACGAGCGATTCGAGGCCGGGCTTCTTTTGACAAATTCCTTCGCCTCGGCCTTGGTGTTCGCCCTCGCCCGGATTCCCGAGCGCTGGGGATACGCGCGCGACGGCCGCGGCCCTCTTTTAACCCGGCGGGTCCGGATCCGGAAAAGCGACGAGCCCGTCCACATGGTCCGGTACTACACGGACCTGATGGAGGGGCTGGGAATCCCGGCCCCTCTTCCCGATATCCGTCTCTCCGTGACGGAGGAAGAAGCCGCCCGCGGGCGGGATCTTCTTGCCGAGGCCGGATTGGACCCCCGCCGTCCCCTGATCGTTCTCAGCCCGGGCGCCGCCTACGGTCCGGCCAAGCGCTGGGCGCCGGAACGCTTTTCGGCCCTGGCCCGAATCCTCCAGGAACGTCATGGAGCCGAAATCGCCGTCACCGGAACCGCGGCCGATCGTTCCGCCGCCGCGATCATATGCGCCGGCCTCGGCCGCCCGGCGGCCGACCTCACGGGGAAAACGACCCTCCGCGAGCTCCTCGGAGTCATCCAGGCGGCCGCCGTCTTCGTCACCAACGACTCGGGGCCCATGCACCTGGCCAATGCCTTCCGGGTCCCCGTCGTGGCCCTCTTCGGCCCCACCGATCCGGCCGTCACCGCTCCGTACCACGAGCCCCGGATCATCTTGAAAAAGGACGTCGTCTGCTGGCCCTGTCTCTACCGCGCCTGTCCTTATGACCACCGCTGCCTGGCGGGAATCCCGGCCGAGGAAGCGGCTGAGGCGGCCGGGAGTTTTTTATGAAACGGCCGGCCGTTTTCCTGGATCGCGACGGAACGATCGTCGATGACGCCGGCTACGCCAGCCGCTTCGACCAGATGGCGATTTTCCCGCAAAGCTTCGAGGCCGTGCGGCGCTTGAACGAAGCCGGGCTGACGGTCGTCGTCGTCACCAACCAATCCGGAATCGGCCGGGGTTATTTAACCGAGGACGAGCTGGCTGACATCCATTCCCGCCTGGCCGGAGCCTTCGCCGCCGCCGGCGCCCGTCTCGACGCTTTTTATTCCTGCCCCCATTTCGCCGCCTCCCGGGATCCCCGGTACGGCCGCGACTGCCGCTGCCGCAAACCCCTTCCCGGCCTTGGGCTCCAAGCCGCGGCCGATCTATCCTTGGACCTGGCCCGTTCTTACATGGTCGGCGATAAAGCGGACGACATCCGGTTCGCCCGGGCGATCGGAGCCACACCCGTTTTAGTCCTGACCGGCTACGGGCGCGGGGCCCACGATCTGCTGGAAAAGGGGACGGATCCTCTCCCGGCCGTGGCCGCCGACATCCTGGAGGCCGCGGGCTGGATTTTGACCCGGGAAAAATCCGTCCGGAAATGATCCGCATCGACGATATCCTGGAAAAGGTTTCCACTCGCTTCAGCGAGAAGGAAATCGCCCTCCTTCAAAAAGCAACGGTCTTTTCCGCCCGGGCCCACAAGGGTCAGGTCCGGCGTTCGGGCGAGCCTTACCTCAGCCACCCCCTCGAGGTGACCGCCCAGTTGGCCGACATGAACTTGGACGCCACCGCCCTGACCGCCGGCCTCCTCCACGACGTTCTCGAGGACACGGACGTCACCGCGGAAGAGCTCCGGGAGACGTTCGGCAAGGACATCGCCTCTCTCGTGGAGGGCGTGACGAAAATCAGCCGGGTCCAGGAATCCTCGCCGGAACTCCAGCGGGCCGAGACGATTCGGAAAATCATCCTGGCCATGACCGACGACATGCGGGTCATCTTCATCAAGCTGGCGGACCGTCTCCACAATCTCCGGACGTTGAAATTCCTTCCCGAAGCGGCCCAGAAGAGGATCGCCGCGGAAACGATGGAGATCTATGCGCCCATCGCCGACCGGCTGGGGATGGGCCGGATCAAGGCCGAGCTGGAAGACCTGGCGTTCCGCTATGTCGAACCCGAGGAATACTTCCGGATGGCCGCGCTGCTTGAGCCCCGGCGCAAAAAAGCCGAACGGACCCTGGCCGAGTTTCAACGGACGCTGAAGCGGAAAATCGCCGAAAGCCGGATTCCGGCCGAGATCCAGAGCCGGATCAAGCGGCCGTACAGCGTCTGGCAGAAGATGAAGACGCAGAAGATCGATTTCGGCCAGGTCTATGATTATCTGGCGCTCCGGATCATCACCGACTCGGTCCGGAACTGCTACCAGATCCTCGGCCTCATCCATCAAAGCTGGCCGCCCATCCCCAGCCGCTTCCGCGATTTCATCGCCATGCCCAAGCCCAACCTGTACCAGGCTCTCCACACGACCATCCTGACCGAAGACCAGAGCAGCTTCGAGATCCAAATCCGGACGGCCGAGATGCACGCCCTGGCCGAAAACGGGATCGCCGCCCACTGGCGCTATAAGGACAAGGACGCCCAGGCCCTGGTCAAGGAAGACCGGCGGCTGCACTGGCTGCGGGAAATGGTCGAGCTCTTCAAGGAGCAGCGCGACCCGAAGGAATTCCTCAAGCAGTTGAAAATCAACCTGATCCCCGAGGAAGTGTACGTCTTTACGCCCAGGGGCCGGGTGATCCCCCTGCCCGCCGGAGCCTCGGCCCTGGATTTCGCTTTCCGCATCCACACGGAAATCGGCCTGCACGCCGCCGGGGCGAAAATCAACGGGAAATCCTCGCCCCTGCGGACGCCCCTGAGAACGGGCGATATCGTCGAGATCCTCACCGCGCCCGACCGGGAACCCTCCCGCAATTGGCTGTCGATGGCCTTCACCTCGGGCGCCCGGCATCTTATTAAGCGTCGTCTCAACCAGCGGGATTTCCAGCGGGCCGTAGCCCTGGGCCGAAGGCTATGGGAACGGGAAACCGCCCGCTACCGGCTGCCGGCCGGATTTCCCGAGGGGGACGACTTGTTGGCCGGGCTGAAGGAGGCCGTTTCCGTGCCCCTCCGGTCGCTCGAATATTTCTACGCCCTTCTCGGCCGGGGGAAGATCGTCCTGAATCGGAAAATCATGGACCGGATTTGGCCGGGCCTGCAGCCCCGCAAGAAACGAGCGGCCGGCGGTCTTTCGGAGATCCAGGTGCAGGACCGCACCCGGG
>JAAZPG010000223.1 GCA_012797375.1 Acidobacteriota bacterium | reverse complement strand
TTCTCGATGCCCATCGATGGCCCGCCTCCTATGCCAAATTGCAACCATCACTGTACACTAGCCGGTCGCATCCTCTCCAGCTCAATACACCGCCTTTTTAAGAAGGGGAATTTTATTAGCGAGAGTTCTAAATAAAATCCTTATTTTGTCATAACAGATTAAAAACAAAACTGAACTAAGCTTTTTTTCCTACTTGGGACAAACTTTAGGTAATTTCCAGGTTCCATCTAAGGCTTCACGTTTTGGCCAGTATATTCGCAGGGTAATATTGAATAATCCACTGGGAGGAACCGGAAGCCAATTAGATTCCCATTCTGGGCCTGGAGACGAATTTTGCAGATAAATATCCAGAGATCCATCTTGATTACATTTCATCGGATTTTGTTTACTGTTCAAGCTGTATCGATTAATAGGATTTTCAACTATATATCCAGGTAAATCATAAATAATGAGAGACCAAAAAGCATTGGCGGGAGGGGGCATATCTTTTTCAAAATGAATAATATAATTCTTACTTCCATCAAAATATTCATTATTACAATCCCGATAAGTTACAGCATATACAGAATCTTCGGGTAGGTTGGCACCCAAGCCAGAAAGAGCAATAACCGACCTCATCATATAAGAAGTCCCATAAGACCCCATAAACGCGGTAAAGTAACGCCAGTTATTTACAGCCGGAACTGGTGATTGCTCACCGATGGCTTTCAAAGCATCCTTTGCGGCCTGGTTGAGAGTTTCCTGAATCTTTTGATCTAAACTTTTAAAATCAAGTGTTTTTGTCCAGCGGCGCGATAATCTACGAGCGGATCGGCGTATAGATTTACGAGCTAAGGCACCGGCGAAGCCGGCCCGGGATAATTCCTGGAAAATGGGAGATATGGCATCCTTCTCTTTCGACCGCGAGATGGAGAGGAGAGAGGGATGTCACAGACGAGGCTCACGCCCGCCGACTCGGACTTCATCATGAAGCTCAACGAAGTGGGATATTCCAACTCGGAGATCGCCCGCAAGCTTGGGGTGACAGAAGGAGCCATTCGGTACCGGATCAACCGGCAGGATTCGGGCGAGCCGGACGGGAGGACGAGCAAGCCCTCGAGCCTGGACACTTTCCGGGAGTGGATCAGCGTCTGGATCGAGGACTATGAAGACAGCCGGCGGAGGCCGACGCTTCGGCTCCTCGAGCAGATGTTGCGGGAACATCACGGCTATGGCCGTTCCTATGACGCGTTGCGGCGGTATATCCGGAAGCGGTTTCCAGATTTTCACAAGAAGGGGGCGCGGTGCCGGTTGGAAACGCCGCCCGGGAAGCTTCTGTTCGTCGACTGGAAAGAGGATCTTCACGTCCAACTGGGAGCTCCGGAGGCTTGGGCGTCCGTCCAGGCGCTCTGTTTCGTCCTGGGCTTCAGCCGGAAAATGGCAGTCTGGTTTTCGTTTCGCAAGGACCTGGAGAGTTTCCTGGCTGGGCATCAGGAAGCGTTCCGGGATTACGGAGGACTTCCCGAGGCCATCCGGCCCGACTGCCTGCGCTCGGCGGTCCGGGTCTGGCGCGGCGCCGCCTCCACCCTCAACGAGCGATACCGGAAGTACCTTGAGCCTCTGGGTGTCATCGTGCTTCCAGCCAGGCCCGGGGCTCCGGAGGACAAGGGAAAAATCGAGAAGAGGATCCTGGACGTGTTCTCCCGCCTGGATCTCCGCCATCGCGTCTACCGCGACCTGGACGATCTGACGAGCCGGGCCCGGGCGATCCTGGAGGATGCCGAGACGACGTGGCGCTCGGGGGCGACGGGCTTTTCGGTGGCCCGGAGCTTCACCTATGAAAAGCCGTACCTTAAACCGCTGCCGCTCCATTTTCCAGCGCTCCCGGTCAAGGAGTCGCGGACCAGAGTCAGGCGGGACGGCACGGTCTTTTTCGACGGCAACTACTACCAGGTGCCGGGCGGTTACCGGGACCGGTCGGTCTTCTGCCGGCATACTGGCCAGGAGATCCTCATCGATCATGAGGGAGCGGAGATCGGGCGCTTTGCAGCTCTGCCTCAGGCCAAGGGGATGGTCAGGCTGTCGATCCCGGCACTCGAGGACCCCAAACTCCATCTCAGTGAGCGGATCCGGATGTGGGGTCTCGAGGTCGCCCGCCGCCAGGTCCAGATCTATCAGGAGATGAGCCGATGAGTCTGACCGGAATCGAGCGGAACATGGAGATGCTGAAGCTCGTCCACACCCGCTCCTGCGTGGCCGAGCTGCTCGAGGAGGCGTCTCGGGAAAAGCACGGCCCGATGGAGTTTTTCGACAAGCTCCTGGCGATGGAGGTCGAGGCCCGGGAAGAACGGCGTATTGCCGCCTCGTTGAAGGTCTCGGGGCTGCCGCGGGGGATGCGGCTCGAGTCGTTCGATTTCCTCTTCCAGCCGGCGGTCGAAAAGTCACGGGTGGACTTCCTGGGGAGCTGCGATTACATCCGGCGGGCGGAGAACGTTCTATTGTTCGGGCCGCCCGGGGTGGGCAAGTCACATCTGGCGGTGGGGCTTGGAGTTCGGGCGGTCGAGCACGGCTTCAGCGTCATCTATTACACGGTCGAAGAGCTGCTTCAGCAGCTGAAGCGACGGGCGGATATCCCGGTGGCGAAGCAGCGCGGCCGGGCGTATGTGAAAAGCAGCTTGGTCGTGGTCGACGAGCTCGGCTATCAGAGCCTCGACCGCGCGGAAACGCACCTGTTCTTCCAGTTCGTTTCGGCCCGGTACATGAAAGGCTCGACGATCATCACCTCCAACCGGTCGGTCAAGGACTGGGTCCAGATCTTCGCCGGCGACGAGATGGCGGCGACGGCGGTTCTCGATCGACTCTTCCACAAGGCTCATATCTTCAATATCGACGGGCACAGCTATCGACTGAAAGACTTCAACCAAACCATGAAGGGAGCTCACCTGGAATGAATCGTCCCGTTGTTCCTCGAGAGGCCCTCGTAAATCTACACGCCGATTTATCTCGTAAATCTATGCGCCTATTGACAAGTGTCATCGGTCATGCAATATTAACCCCCGGCGGTCATTGAAAAATTACCCCCTTGCTTGAAAGGGGTTAACAGGTGAATCAACAGCAGATATGCTTCCTCCCGGCCGTCCAACCGGGAGGAAACGACATGGTCAAAGCGGATCTGTGGCACGAAATCCACAGCCGGTTCCGACTCAAGGAAACGAAGAAATCCATTGCCAGAGCCATCGGGATCAGCGTTCAAACGGTCCGGAAGATCCTCCGTCAGAAACAACCGGAGCGCTATAGCCGAAAGAAGCAGGAAAGCGAGCTCCTGGGCCCGTTTCAAGAATACATTCTCCGGCGGCTGGCGGCGGTGGGCTACTGTGCCCAGGCGATCTTCGAAGAAATCCGGCTCCGTGGTTATCAAGGCAGCTACCCGACGGTCAAACGATTCGTCGGTCCGTTACGGCAAGAAGCGGAAATCGAGGCGACGATCCGGTTCGAGACGCCGCCGGGGCGCCAAGGTCAAGCCGACTGGGGCCAGTGATGGACGATCATCGACGGAAAACGCATCAAGGTGCATCTGTTCGTCCTAACGCTGGGCTACAGCCGGCGGATGTACGCCGTGGCGACATCCGACGAGAAGATGCCGGCGTTCCTCCGGTCCCATGAGGAGGCCTTCGAACACCTCGGCGGCATCACCCACGAGATCGTCTATGACAACCTGAGGTCGGTCGTCCTGGGCCGGGACTTCGAAGGCTCGCGCTTCGAATGGAATCCGATCTTTTGGGACTTCAGCCGATACTATGGCTTCCGGCCGGCGCCCCATCGGCCGTACCGGCCCCAGACCAAGGGCAAGGTGGAATCGGGCGTCAAGTACGTCAAGCGCTTCCTCAGGGGGAAGGAGTTTACGAGCCTCGACGATCTCAACTCGAAGCTTCTCGAGTGGATCGTCAAGATGGCCGACGAGCGCATCCACGGGACGACCCATCGGCAGCCGGCGGAGATGTTCCTCGAGGAAAAGGACCTTCTCCTGCCGGTGGCCAGTCATCGGGCCTACGTGATCGAGGAGCGATCGCTGCGCTACGTTCCCAAAGACTGCCTGGTGGCCTTTCAGGCCAACCGCTACTCGGTGCCTTATCGCCTGGCCGGCAAGCGCGTGGAAGTCCTGACCGACGGCGAAATGATCAAAATCTACCATGCCGGGGAACTCGTTTCCTGCCATGCGCGTATCGAGGGATCCCATCGTTCGTCGGTCCAGATGTCGCATTATGTGGGCTTAATCAAGGCGGCCAAGCCCGCCGCGGCGCCGGCCGATGACGTCGAAATCCGCGATCTGGCCGTCTATGAGCGGCTGGCCACCGGAGGCGTGCTGTGAGTTTGGAAAGGATCCAGGACAACCTCCGCCACCTGCGGCTCTACCGAATTCAGGACCGTCTGGAGACGGCTCTCGAGGAAGCCGCCAAGAATAATGTCTCTTATACCGAATTCCTGGACGAGATCTTGTCCCAGGAAGTCGCCTCCAAGCAGGAAAAGAACATCTCCGTCCGAACCTCGATGGCCAAGTTCCCCTACGTCAAGACCCTGGAGACGTTCGACTTCGCCTTTCAGCCTTCGATCGACAAGAAGCGAATCAAGGAGCTGGCCGAGTGTCGGTTCGTCCCTAACGGCGAAAACGTCGTCTTCCTCGGCCCTCCCGGCGTAGGCAAGACCCATCTGGCCGTGGCCCTGGGCGTGAAAGCCGTCACGGAAGGCTACCGGACTTACTTCACCCAGGCCATGCCCTTGATCGCTTCTCTGACCAAGGCTTATGCCGAAAACCGGATCGAGGAGCGGCTGAAGTTTTACTGCCAGCCAAAACTCCTGATTATCGACGAGATCGGCTACATCCCGATCGATCGCCACGGCGCGCATCTGTTTTTTCAACTTATCTCGAGGAGGTACGAAAAGGGGGCGCTGATCCTGACGTCCAACCGAAGCTTCTCGCAATGGAACGAAATCTTCGGGGATCCCGTTATCGCCACGGCTATCCTGGACCGGATCCTGCACCACTCAGCCACGATCAACATTAAAGGCAACTCCTATCGCCTCAGGGAGAAGGTCAAGGCTGGGCTCATCAAGGAGCCTGACGTCGAAGAGTCTTAAGCATGAGCCAGGGGGTAAATTTTCAATGACCGGAAAGGGTTAAAATTAGATGACCCTTGACACATGAACCTGGTAAGCCGAGGACTTACCATGCTGGAAGTATTCGGAACGACTGAGGACTGTGGTGCCGAGTTTAGATCCAATCCGCTTTACGTCTGCGAAGAGATCTAGATCGAGGCTCATTTCGTTTTCTCTTCGCCTCTTAATTCCCTAGGTTTGCGGCTCTCGTTCGGCCAGCTCACCGATCCTGGAATCAATCAGCATCCGCGCCTTCTTCGCATTTTGCCCGGCGGGTGCTCCGGCCCTCCCATGCTGAACTGGGGCATTCGGAAAAATTAATATTCCCTAAAATAACATTGGTTTAAAAGAGCCCCAGGTAAATGTTTGCGATGTGCTAATCGAAAAGGAATATCCATTATTATCGACACCGTTCGCGGTGACAGTCATTTTATCAAATTGATATTGATCATCTACCCATATATGGCAATCAATTTCT
>JAAZPG010000222.1 GCA_012797375.1 Acidobacteriota bacterium | reverse complement strand
GTCAGAAAAGAAAAAAGAATGGCTGCTATGTTCGCTGTCAATAAAACACCAGCAGTAGCGAGAAGCATGGTTGGTTTTATAACAGGGCTTAGATTGCTTTTTTTTGTACCAAATCCTCCAGCAAATAGAATAAAAATTAAAGCAATATTGGCAAGTTGTTGCGCCATTTTAGCATCATCAAAATATATGATCCCGGTGACATCACTTCCAAATATTATACCAACAGCCAGCGCTAATATGATCAAAGGTATATTTTGCTTATTGAAAATAGCGGCGATAAAGCTCCAAATAATCGGCCCCGGCGGCGGGATCGGCCGTCGGCCGGAGCAGATCCCGTCTTTCGTCCGGGGTGAAAATCATCCGCCACGCGCCGTGGGCGGCCTCGCCCTCCGTCTCGGCGCCGGCGGCAAAGCGCCTCAGCCGGGATTCGACGCTTTCTTTCCTTTCCGACACCGGCCAGGCGGCGCAGGCGAGCCGCAGAATCCCCCGGCGCAGAAAAGCGGGAAGGATCCGGTATGCCCGGCGCGCATAATAAGCTTGGTAGGTTTCATAACCGGCCAGGATTTCATCCGCCCCTTCGCCGCTCAGGACGGCGGGGACAAGGCGGCCGGCCGTCTGGGCCAGAAAGTACACGGCCACCATGGAGGAATCGGCCGTCGGCTCTTCCGCGTGCCGGACGATTTCGGGAAGAATCGCCGCCGCCTCGGCCCCGATGATCCGTTCGATGTGTTCGGTCCCGAGCCGGCCGGCCGTCGACCGGGCATAAGACAATTCGTCGAAGCTCCGCTCGGGGAACCCGACGGTGAACGTCCGAAGAGGTCCGCGGCCGAGGCGCCGCATCCAGTAGACCAGCGCGCTCGAATCGATCCCGCCGCTTAAAAACGCGCCCGGCTGGATGTCCCCCCTCAGGCGCAGGCGGACGGCGTCCGCGAGCAGGGCCTCGAATTCCTCCAGATAATCGTCTTCCCTTCGGGAATCGCCCCCTTCCTGAAAGCGAAGGTCCCAGTATTCGCACTCCTCCGGAACGCCCGAGGCGCCGGCCAGCAGGTAATGGCCGGGCAGAACCTGGCGGATCTCCCGGAAAAGCGTCCGCGGCGCGGGGGTGTAATTCAGACCGAGAAAATAGGCCAGCGCCGGGACATCGACGTTCCGCTTGACGGCCGGATGGGCCAGGAGGGCTTTGATTTCCGACCCGAACAGGAACGCGTTCGGCAAGCGGGCGTAGAAGAGGGGCTTGACGCCGAGCCGGTCCCGGACCAGCCAGAGCCGCCGGAGACGATCGTCCCACAAGCCGAAAGCAAAAACGCCGTTGAATTTCCGCAAGCACTCCGGGCCCCATTCCTCATAGGCATGGATGATGATTTCGGCGTCCGCTTGGGAACGAAAGACATGCCCCCGCTCCCGCAATTCGCCGCGGATTTCCCGGTCGTTGTAGATCGCGGCGTCGGCGGTGATCCACACGGACCGGTCTTCATTGCTCAAGGGCTGCCCCCCGGCTTCTTCGCCGGCGGCGGCCGTCCGCCGCCGGTGGCCCAGGCCGACGGGGCCGGCGATCCGGATTCCTTCCCCGTCCGGCCCGCGGTGGACCAGCGTCCGGATCATCCGTTCGAGAATCGACGGCGACGGCTCCGCCCCGTCCAGATGGAGGAGGCCGGCGATTCCGCTCATCTCTTACAACTTCTCCAGCCGCATCTGTGAAATCTGATCGCTGATCAAGCCGATGGCGAAGAGGAGCAGGGCCGTTACGATCGCCAGCAGGGAACCGATGCTGATCCCATGGCCGGCCAAGAAATAAGGAATGCCCCATAAAACGCCGATAAGCCCGAGGCCCGCGCTGAGCGGCAGGAAGAGGCGCAGGGGGTTGATCAAAGTGGCGAGCCTCAAAACGAGCAAAAGAGTTTCGAATCCGGTGGCCGGGGACACCCGGCTTTTTCCCCGCCGCTTCCCGACCTCGATCGGCACGTAAGCGACTTCGCAGCCTTGTTGGATGAGAATCAGGGTGATGGTCGTGGAAAAGGAAAAGCCCTTCGGGCACAGGCTCATGTAACGGGCGGCGAGCGGACGCTTGATGAGCCGCAGGCCCGAATTCAGATCGGGGATGCGCCGGCGAACCAGATAGCCCGCCATCCAGGACAACAGCCATTTCCCCGGCATGCGCCATAACGGGCTGTGGATCAGCCGAAGGCGTTTCCCGACGACCATGTCGTTCGGACCGGCCGCCTCCCAGAGCTTGCGCGCTTCCGCGGCCCGGTGCTGCCCGTCGGCGTCCATGAACAGCACCCAGTCCCCGCGGGCGCGGCTGATGCCGGATTTCAAGGAGGCCCCGTAACCCAAGTTTCGAGGGTGCCGGACGACCGCGGACCCGGCGTTTTCGGCCTCGGCCGCAGTCTGATCCGTCGAGCCGTCATCGACGGCGATGATCTCGATTTCCTCCGCGGCGAAATGGGCCTGGATATCGCGGACCACGGCGGCGATGGACTCGGCCTCGTTATAGGCGGGAATAATGAAGGACAGCGACGGCATTTAACGATCCTCCCCGCCGGCGGTTTTGAATATCGAAGAATCCGGATTGGAATAGATGTTGAGCC
>JAAZPG010000221.1 GCA_012797375.1 Acidobacteriota bacterium | reverse complement strand
TATAATAGGCGGCATGATGTCTTCGACAAGGAGGATGGACGAAGGAGCCCGGATGCGCCGGACGTTTGCCGTATCGACGGCCCGGCTGCGGATCATGATGGAGGCCTTCCGCGGCGAGATGCGCCGGGGCTTGAACGGCAAGCCGTCCTCCCTGCGGATGCTTCCGGCTTATGTCGACCGCCCCACGGGCCGCGAGCGGGGGACGTTCCTGGCCCTGGACCTCGGCGGAACCAATGTCCGCGTTCTTCAGGTGGATCTTCCGGGAGACGGACGTCTCCCCGTCTGCGCCGAAGATCGGTTTGTGTTGAGCCGGGACAAGGTGACGGCCGACGGCTCCGTCCTCTTCGGGGCGCTGGCCCGGTTCATCGGCCGGTTTCTCCGGGAGCGGAGACTCTCCGGCCGGCTCCCCCTGGGCTTCACCTTTTCCTTCCCCCTCCGCCAGGCGTCGATCGCCGGCGGCGAGTTGATCGCCTGGACCAAGGGGTGGACGGCCGAAGGCGTCGTCGGCCGAGACGTCGCCGCCCTGCTCAACCGGGCCTTGGCCGCCGAAAGGATCTCCGGCGTCCGGGTTGTATCCCTGAATAACGATACGACCGGGACGTTGATGGCCCGGGCCTACCTCGATCCGGATTGCGACGCCGGATGCATTCTTGGAACCGGGACGAACATATGCTACCGCGAACGGACCTCGGAAATCCGCAAGCCCGTCGGCCCGCACGGCCGGGATCACATGATCATCAACATGGAATCCGGGAATTTCAACGCCGTCCTGCCCCGCAACCGCTTCGACGTCCTCTTGGACCGCTCCTCGGCGAATCCCGGGCTTCAGGCGGAGGAAAAAATGGTTTCCGGAAAATACCTCGGCGAGCTGGCCCGTATGGCCGTCGTCGAGCTGTGCGGCCGCGGCCGGTTGTTCGGCGGACGGCTTCCGGAAATCTTCTCCCGGCGGGAGGCGTTTGGAAGCGAACGCCTCTCGGAGATCGAGAAGGACGATTCGGCTTCGGCCGACGGCGTCCGGGAGTTCCTTTGGGATTGGGGAGCCCGTCCGGCGGCCGCCGGGGACGCCCGGCTTCTGCGGGATGTCGTCCGGGCCGTCTCCGGCCGGGCGGCGCGGTTGGCGGCCGCGACGCTGGGGGCGACGGTGACGAAAAACGACCCGGCCTTGGAGGCGAAACACTCGATCGCCGTCGACGGAAGTGTTTTTCATAAATATCCCGGATTCAAGGCCAGGATGGAGGAAACGCTCCGGGAGCTGTTCGGGGGCCGGGGGGGCCGCATCGCTCTCGCCCCGATGCGGGACGGATCGGGATTGGGAGCGGCGGTTATCGCCGCGGTCGCGGCCGAGTCGGCCAAAACCGGCGGAAAGAAGCCCGGCGCCGGCTGGTGAGCGCTCGGCGAAAAGACTTGTTTCAAGCCCAAAAAAATCGCTTGCTTTTATTTTTTTTCTGTTTATGATATTAGCGTCGAAAAAAGGAAGGGGCACGGGCCCTGTTCGGCTGTATACTCCTCTCCTTTATTCGAACAAATCCAAGGGACGTCCGGAGTGCCGCCCGGACGGAGCCCTCGTCAAAGGAGACGAGTATGAATATCTATGTTGGCAACCTTTCTTTCAGTGTAAGCGAAACCGATCTGCGCGAAGCGTTCGCCGCTTACGGCCAGGTCGCGACCGCGTCGATCATCAAGGACAAGTTCTCGGGTGAATCCCGCGGCTTCGGCTTTGTTGAGATGCCGACCAAGGAAGAGGCCGAGAAGGCCATTGCCGCCCTGAACGGCAAGGACCTCAAAGGCCGGACGATGACGGTCAACGAGGCGAAGCCCCGGACTGATCGCCCCCGGACGGGCGGCGGCGGACGCGGCGGCTTCGGCGGCGGCCGGCG
>JAAZPG010000220.1 GCA_012797375.1 Acidobacteriota bacterium | reverse complement strand
CCGCTGCGCCGAGGTAAAGCTCCGAGCGGAGAGCCGCGGCTTCCTCGACGAGAATCGTCCGGACCGGCAAGCCTTTTCCCCCGGTCTGAGCGGTGACGAGGGGCGTCTTGAACAGGGATTCGGCCTTGGCCCGGGCGTCCTCCGGGCCGAGGGCGAACGTGACGCCGCCGGCTTGACCCCGGCCGCCGGCCGGAACCTGGGCTTTCAGGACGACGCGGCCGCCGAGGCGTTCGGCCGCGGCCGCCGCCCGGGCGGATGTTTCGACGAGCTCGCCGTTGGGGAGGGGAATGCCGTATCGGGACAAGAGGGCCTTGGACCGGTGCTCGATCAGTCTCATCCCGGGATCATCGCCTCGACGCCGGATCGAAAAAAGCGGAGGGCCGGCGGCCTCACTTGATGTAGCCCAGCGTCCTCAAGTCCTCGAGCATTTTCTTCTCGATCTCTTTATTGTCCGGAGCGATCTTTCGGGCCGCTCCGCCTTCATAGGTTTTGACCGTTTTCACCGAATGCGTTTTCAAGAACTCGTCCTTGAAAGCCTCGGTCATGATCTTGCCGTCCATGTCCTCGGCCGCCGGCTGTCCCAGGAGGTACAGGAGCGTGGGCAGAATGTCGTAGATGTGGGCCTTCTCAATCTTGTAGCCCGCCTTGAAGGCGGGTCCCTTGAGGAAGACGACCCCGTGGGGGAGGGTGGGCATCTTGAAGTGGTTGTAGCCCATGCCGTCCTTGCCCAGCATGAACCCGTGATCCGAGACGACGATGACCGTCGTCCGGTCATCGGCCAGCCCGAGGATCCGCCCGACGACCCGGTCCATGTAGGCGTAGACCGGCTCCAGGACGCGGCTGAAGGCTAAATCGACTTGACCCCGGGTGGCCTTGGAGACGCCGTCCTTTTTGGACTCCTCGTTCGCCTTGGCCAGGAGCTCGGGGTCGACGTGCGACACGGCGAAATGGCTGGTGACGTCCAAGATGCGGAAATAAGTGGCGAAGACGTTCACCGGGTGTTTTTTATACAGATAGAGACTGGCCGATTCGACGGCCCGGTCGGCCAGGAGGTACTTGTAAAAGTGGGCGGCCAGGCTGCCCTTGGGGGCGCCCGCCCCGAGATCCGGGATGCTTTCCTTCGTCCGGAGGGATTCGTAGTTTTCCCCGTGGACGAAATCGAGTTCGCCGAGCAGTTCGGGCGGATAGGTTATGGCCGCGCCCGGGGCTAAGGGATCGTCGGCGCCGGTGGCGAAGGCCGGGGAGACCATGTAGCCGTTGACTTCCTCCGGGGGAAACGTGACAAACCAGTTGACCACCCCGACGTTCAGGCCGAGCTCGCCGAGGATGTTCCAGAACGCCTTCACCCGGCGGGCTGATTGGGAGTAGGGAACCGTGATGTCGTTGTCCTTGATATAGGTCCAATCGACGATCCCGTGCTTGACCATGGTTTTCCCGGTGGCGATGGATGTCCAGATGACCGAGGATTTCGTCGGGTTGATCGTTCTCAGGACGCCCGAGCTTCCTTCTTTCATCAACCGTTCGAAATTCGGGAGTTTTCCCCGTTTGATCAGGGGATTCATGAAATTCCAGCTCGCGCCGTCCACCCCGATGAGGATCACCCGGGGGGAGCCGGAATCCACCCCTTTTTTGCGGCAGGACGCCGAAAGGCCGAAGATTAACAACCCTGAAACCACGAGGCAAACGAGCGGATTGAGCCTTTTAAACATAGAGGAATGGTAATGGAGGCCGGCGCGGGTGTCAACCGCGGCCGGCGGAGGAGGCCGAAAAAAAGCCGCCCCGCCGGAAAGAAGGCGGGGCGGCCGAACCGATTCGGGGACCGAACGCCTAGAGCTTGGTTTCCTCGGTGGTTTTTTTCACGCCGGCGATCGTTTTCTGAAGGAGGGCGTTTTCGTCCTCGGTCAGCTTGATTTCGTAGATCTTTTCGACGCCGTTGGCGCTGATCATCGCCGGCACTCCGATGAAAAGCCCGTTGACCCCGTATTCGCCCTGGCACAGGGCGGCGCAGGGGAGAATGCGGCGCTTGTCGCGGAGATAAGATTCGGCCATGACGATCGCGCTCCAAGCCGGGCTGAAGAAAGCCGAGCCCTTGCCGAAGAGCTTGACGATTTCCGTCCCGGCTTCCCGGGTCCGGAGGGCCAGCCGGTCGATCTGTTCCTTGGTCGCGATTTCGGTCAAGGGAACGCCGCCGACCGTGGTCAAGCGGGGCAGGGGAACCATGTCCGGGCCGTGTCCGCCGAGAACCGTTCCGGCCACGTCGGCCACCGACACGCCGAGCTCCATGGCGATGAAGGCCCGCCACCGGGCGGTGTCCAGAGTCCCGGCCATTCCGGCGATCCGGTTGCGCGGGAATCCGGTCAGTTTGTAGAAGGAATAAACCATCGCGTCGAGCGGATTGGTGATGATGATGCAGAAGGCGTTCGGGGCGTACTGTTTCACCCCGGCGGCCACGGTGGAGATGATCTTCAGGTTGACGGCCAGAAGATCCTCCCGGGTCATGCCCGCCTGGCGGGGCCGGCCGGCCGTGACGATGACGACATCGGCTCCGGCGATGTCCTTGTAGTCGGACGTTCCCGTGATAAAGGCATCGTAGTTGCCGTGAGGGGCCATTTCCATGAGGTCGAGAGCTTTGCCCTTGGCCGGATTTTCAAACTCGGGAATATCGAGGATGACGATGTCTCCGAGTTCCTTCTGAGCGGCGATCATCGCCAGGATTTGTCCGATCTGGCCGCCGCCGATCAGGGCGATCTTCTTGCGCATAACGTCTCTCCTTCCTGATATTTTGATTCCCGGGTTTCAGCCCGGAATCGCATCCGTGTCTGCTTTATCGGCCGCGATAGTGAAATCGGGATGGGGGAGTTTACCCCGATTCGCCGAAAAACACAACCGCTTCTCCGGCTTCAGGTTGCCGCCGACCCCGGTCATCGGTTAAACTGAAATTTCAAAAGAACGAAAGAAGGTGCGCGCTCATGATCATCAAGGTGAACGGCCGGACGATCGAGCTCTTCGCCGGGGCCAGTGTCGGGGACGCAATCCGGCGCCATTCCCGGGAGGCTTGGCGGAACGTCCGGGGAAAACGGGCCTTCGTTTTCGACGCCTGGGGGAACGAAATCGCCCTGGACGGCGCGCTTTCCGAGGGCGACGAGATCTTCGTTCGTTCCTCCGGCGCCGGGGAGAGATCCTGATGAAGAGGATGATCCGCCTCGTTCCGGCGGCCGGGCTGGTCCTGGCCGGAATCCTGGCGTCCGGAAGCGGCTCCCCGGCCGCGGCGGAGATTCCACCTTCCGGGGAAACACGGATCGTCATTTTCCACTCCAACGACGTCCACGGCAAAATCGAAAATTTCGCCAAAGTGGCCGCGATCCTGAAGAAGGAGCGGGCAAGAGGGGCCGAGGTGTTCTACCTGTGCGCCGGGGACAACTTCACCGGCAATCCGGTCGTCGACCGGTTCGAGCCGAAGGGCGAGCCCGTCCTGGAAATCTACAACCGCCTCGGACTCGACGCCCTCTGCCTGGGAAACCACGAGTTCGATTACGGGCTGGATGTCCTGGAGAGCTTCGCCGCCCGGGCCCGCTTCCCGGTCGTCTGCGCCAATGCCCGCGACGATTCGGGCGTCTTGCCGCACCTTCGCTCCTCGGTCGTTCTCACCGGCCGGAACGGGACGAAAATCGTCCTCTTCGGCCTGATTCAGATTGAAGCCGGGAACGGCCTTCCCTCGACCTTGCCCGAACGGGTT
>JAAZPG010000219.1 GCA_012797375.1 Acidobacteriota bacterium | reverse complement strand
GCCGCCCCCTGGGAGGGGGGGGGCGAGCCGAAACGCCTCCCGGTCCAGAAAAAAATTAAGCTGGCGGTAGTGGTGGAAATAAAGGGGAGTGGGACGGTCGACGAGATCCTCAAGGACGCCGTCCAGCAGCCGGACGCCGAGAACCGCCGCCCGGACGAACCGGTTTCGAAGGTTTTCGGGCAGGCGGAATGTCTCCCGAACGGAAGAAACGTCAGCCACCCCGGCGACGGAAAAACCAAGATCCCGGGCGGTTTCCCTGAGCCGGTCGGCGTTTTCCCTGGGAGAAATGGAGGAAAACATGTGATCGTATTCTAGGCGCGGCGCCGGGGGACTGTCAATCGACTGGACCGGTCCAATGGATCAGGATCGCCTTCCCCGTCTTTCCAGTGATCTCCCCGAAGCATGAGACGGAAGAAAGCCCGCCCTCTCCCCGCCCGGTTTCAGGGGACGGGGACGAAGACGGCGGCCGATACGCTCCGCCGCTCGACGGCCCCGCCGGGCCCGCTCTTTCCGCCCCCGGAGGCGCGTCAGTTGAAAAGAATCGTCTCCTCCGGCTCGCCCAGGAGGATATATCCGGCCCAGTAGAAGGGATGCGGCCGGCCGCCGTGGATCATCCCCAGCTTCGCCGCCTGCAACGCCCGGGACTTGCCCCGCCCGGCTTCCAAGTGACGGTAAAACTCCTTCATGAAGTCCGCCGTCGATCGGTCCGGCACCGCCCAAAGAGTGGCTACGACAGACCGGGCCCCTCCGTCCAGGAAAGCCCGGGGCAAGCCCCCCGCTTCTTTGGGCGGAGCGTCGCCGCACGCGGTCCGGCATCCGGACAAGACAACGAGATCGGCGGCCAAGCCCAGCGCCCGCGCCTCCTCGGCTCGAAGCAGACCGTCGTCCCCGGCGCTTCGGCAAAGAAGAAGCGACGAACGCCCCGGGTCGCCCGCCTCGGTCGTTCCATGCCCGGCGATATGGACAAGCCTGTAGCGGCCGCCGCGGTGCCGCCGGAGAGTCGCCTCGCTGGCCGCCCCGTCCAGGTAAACAAAACGACGGTTCCGGTCGAAGAATCGGGAAACGCTTCGGATTTCCTCCCGGACCCCCGGTATTTCCTCAAATACGGCGTCCGCTTCGCCGGCCCCGGCCGGGCGGTCCGGGACGGAAGCGCCCATGGCCAGGAGACAAGAGCCGCCGGGCTCCTCTTCCGAACGGTCGAGGCTTGGACCGAATCGGAAAGGCGCGTAGGAAATCGCGTATCTCTCGACCAGGAACCCTCGGCCATCGGCCGTCCGAAGCGCCTCGAACGGGAGACGACACAGGATGCCGTCCGGGATCACGATTAAGCAATCGACTCCCAGGGCGGTCAATGTCCGGTCAAAAGGAATCAATTCCCCGGCGATTCTTCCGGCCGCCGCGGCCAGCGACCGCCGTGAGGCCGACGGCCGGGCTGTTTCCTTGATGAAACCAAGGACGCTCCGCTCAATGCGTCCGGCCGCGGGAAGAACCTCCGTCCATGTTCGATCTTCGACGGAAATCCTAACCCGGGATTCCTTTTCGCCGAGGCGGTATTCCAAGACCGCCCGGTTTCCACTGCCTGGACGGTTGAAGCCCGCGGGAGCGCTCCCCAGTGCGGAAAAGAGCCGCTCGGCCGGTTTCCCTCCCGGGCAGCTCGAAAAACCGAGCGATAGGAAGCCCGCCAGGACGCCCGAAATTCCGGCCCTCGCTAGTTCCGTGACCTCCATATTCACTTTCTCGAAAACGAACAATATCATCAAGTCGAAAAACGAGGGGGAAAATGGAGAGCTTCGGGGGACAACGCCCGCGGCCGCTTTCAACGGTTCCGGGTCCGGCGCGCGGGACGGACGGACGCCCCTGCCGGCCGTCTTTCCATGAGCATCCGCTTCTGGTCCTTGATTTCCTGAAATGTCCGGGGGACGTAGACGGATTCACCCGTCCGCGGATCGCGCCCCGTGTGGTACATCGCCGTCGAGAGGGTCATCGGCGCCGGGGTGAAGATCTGGACGCCTTCAACCGGGCGGTCCCCTTCTTTTTCCAGCCGCCGGACTTCCCGGGCCAGCTCCCCGGCCTCGCGGGGGCCGCAGCCGGGATGGGCGACCATGAAATAATATTTCAGATGCCGGCGGCCGGAAACGTCGGCCTTCCGAAAGGCCCGCCGGAATTTCTCAAAGGCCCCGCCGGAATCCTTGTTCATCAAGCGGAGGACGTTTTTCGAAACGTGCTCCGGGGCGATCTTGAGAAGGCCCGAGACGTGATGCCCGACAAGCTCGCGGATGTATTCCTCGCTGGACAGGGCTAAGTCATAGCGAACCCCGCTCCGGACGAAGACGTTCCGGACGCCGGGGATCTCCCGGGCCCGGCGCAAAAGCGAGATCAGCCGTTCATGTCCGGGACGGCGGCCGCAGTCCAAGCAGGACTCTCCGCAGGCCGCTTCACAATCCATCCCGTACATGTTGGCCGTGGGCCCGCCCAGGTCGTCGATCGATCCTTTGAACTCGGGATGACGGACGAGCCGCCGGATTTCCTCCAGGATCGATTCCTCGGAGCGCGAGACGATCGTGTCGCCCTGATGGAGGGCCAGGGCGCAGAAGGAGCACCGGCCGAAGCATCCGCGGTGGGAGACGACCGAGAACCGGGCCATCCCGAACTCGGGGAAATCCGGCGGAATGAGGCGGCTGTACGGCAGACCGTAAATCCGGTCGAGGTCGGCCGGAGTCCAGCGCGGGGCGGGATACTGAAGAACGAATCGTCCGGCGTGGCCCTGGGCCAGCGGCGTCCGGACCGAGAGTTTCATCTGGGCCTCGGCGAAGGCGTCCGGGGAGCCGGCCACGGCCTCGGCCGGAGGAAGGAGGACGAAATCCGCGGGAACGTTCCGGGAGACGACACAGGTTCCGGCGATTCCCTGCAAATCAAGTCCTTCTTCCAGACGACGGGCGATTTCGACGGCCGCCTTCTCGCCGGGCCCGTAGACCAGGATGTCCGCCCGGGCGTCGACGATCAGGCTGCGGCGGACCCGGTTCTCCCAGTAATCGTAATGGGCGAACCGCCTGAGCGAGGCCTCGATTCCGCCGAGGACGATGGGCGTTCCGGGGAAGAGCCGCCGGATCTTGTTGGCGTACACAAGAACGGCCCGATCGGGCATGGCCGTCTTCCGGGGCGCGTGGGGGTCCTTCTCCCGCCGCCGCTTGAGAGGCGTGGAGTTGGCCAACAGGCTGTCGATCGAGCCCGAGGTGATCCCGAAAAACAGCCGCGGGGCGCCCCATTGGAGAAAATCGGCGTCCATTTTCCAATCGGGGTGTTCGATGATCCCGACCGTGCGGCCCTCGGCCTCGAGAACCCGGGCGATGACGCCCGAGGCGGAAAGAGGATGATCGACGTGGATTTCGCCGGTGATCAGAACAACGTCCCGTCGCGGCGGGCGGAGGCCGTTCATTTCAAGTCCGGGCGGGAGCTCAGGGCTCCCTCGGGATCCCCCGCCGCTCCCGGGTGATCCGGTCCACGGCGCGCTGGATGGTTTTCATGAGGTCGAGCGGCTTGAGGGGTTTGGAGACATAGTCGTCCATGCCGACGGCGAGGCATTTTTCCCGGTCGCCGGTCATCGCATGGGCCGTCATGGCGATGATGGGGATATGGGCCCCCGTGGCCATCTCCCGCCGCCGGATTTCCGTCGTCGCCTGGATCCCGTCCAGCACGGGCATCTGGACATCCATCAAGACGGCGTCGAACCGGCCCCTATTGAGGGCCTCCAGCGCTTCGGCTCCGTTGCCGGCGACCGTGACCCGGTGGCCCTGGTTCTCCAGGATGCGGACGGCCAGCTTTTGGTTGATGATGTTGTCCTCGGCCAGGAGTATCTCATACCGGGCGGGAGAGCGGCCCAAGGAATGACGGGTGATCAAGGGGGCTTGGGCCCGCTTTTCGGGGGAGATCCCCACGGCCGCCAGGATGGCATCCAGAAGAACGGCCGGCTTGACGGGCTTGGTCAGATAAGCCGTCAAACCCAGCTTCCGGCAATGGGCTGAATCTCCGCGCAGTCCGGCCGAGCTCAGCATCATGATTTGGACATCGGCGTATTCCGGCATCGTCTTGACGGCCGCGGCCAAGGCGAACCCGTCCATGCGGGGCATATTGGCGTCGGTGATGACGAAGCGGAACGGCCGGCCGGCGGCCGCGCGCTCGCGCAGCATGTCCAGGGCTTTCTCGCCGCTCTCCGCCTGCGCCGGCTTCAGTCCCCATTGGGTCAGGAGATCGTTCAGGATCATCCGGTTGGCGGCATTGTCGTCCACCACGAGGACGGGAAGATCCAACAGGTCTTCATAACGGCTTGGAGCGGTTTCCTCCTCCGGCTGCGTCTGAAGATCCAGGGGGACGATGAAATGAAACGTGCTTCCCCTGTCGAGCACGCTCTCGGCCCAGATTTTTCCTTTCATCAGCTCCACGAGCTGGGCGGTGATGGCCAGGCCGAGCCCCGTCCCTCCAAAAAGCCGGGTGGCGGAGCTGTCGGCTTGGGTGAACGGGGCGAAGATCGATCGGAGCTTATCGGGGGAAATGCCGATGCCCGTGTCGCTCACCTGGAAATGGAGCTTCACCCGGTCGGGAAGGCGCTCTTCCACGCCGACCGTCACGATCACCTCGCCGGCGGACGTGAACTTGACGGCATTGGAGATCAGGTTGGTGAGGACCTGGCGCAGACGTCCGGGATCCCCCTTAACCCGGTCTGGAACGTCCGGGGCGACATGATAAGCCAGCTCCAATCCTTTCTTCTCGGCCAGGAGGGCGACCGAGGCGATCATGATGTGGATCGTATCCCGCAGGCGGAAGGGGATCGATTCCATCTCGATCTTCCTCGCCTCGATTTTCGAGTAGTCCAGGATGTCGTTGAGGATCCCCATTAAGGATGCGGCCGAATACTGGACCGCCTCCAGGTACTCCCGCTGCTCCGCCGTCAGATCCGTTTCCAGGGCCAGCTCCGTCATCCCGAAAACGCCGTTCATCGGCGTTCGGATCTCATGACTCATGTTCGCCAGGAATTCGCTCTTGACCCGGTTGGCTTCCTGGGCGGCTTCCTCGGCCTTCTTGATCTCGGTGATGTCCGTGTACACGAACAGCGTTCCGACGATTTCGCCGCCGCTGCGGATCGGCGATCCGCCGAACAAAACGGGGACCGGCCGGCCGTCCTTGTGCAGGCGGACGCTTTCCCGGGGGGGAAGCGCCGTCCCGGCGAAGGTCATCTCCGTCAGGCGGGCGGCTTCGCCTTGGAGATCCTTCGCGACGATCAAGCCGTCGGCTTCCTTTCCTTGCGCTTCCTCCCGCGCCCAGCCGAAGAGGCGTTCCGCGCCCGGATTCCATTCGGTGATCCGGCCCTTGGGATCGACGGTGATGATGGCGTTCGGAGCGTTGAGGAGGATCGATTCCAGGTACTGCCGCCGCTTGTCCAACTCCCGCTCGGCCGCTTCCCGGACCGCGATCTGCGTTTCGAGCTCGGCCGTCCGTTCCCGGACCCGGGATTCCAAAAATTTCGTCCGCCGGCGGTTCCGCTGGATGCCCGTCGTGATATACGCGCCGAGAATCGCCAGGATTGCGGTTCCGGCCAACCCCAGGAACCACCATGTCCTCCAGAACGGCGGAATGACGCGGATCCGCAAGGCGACCCCGTCGTTGTTCCAGAGCCCGTCGGAATTGGACGCCCTGACCCGGAAGACATACCGGCCGGGCGGGAGGTTGGTATAGCTGGCGAACCTCCGCTCCTTGACCGTGATCCAGTCCTCCTCCAGTCCTTCCATCATATAAGCGCAGACGTTGTCCTCGGGCGCCGCGTAATGGAGGGAGGCGAATTCGAACGTAATCAGCCGGTCCCGGAATGTCAGCTCGATCTCCGGCGTGCTCCAGATCGCCTGGGCCATGACGACCCGGCCTTCCACTTCCCGCCCGATGGGCACGGATTTATTGTAGATCTGGAAATCGGTCAGGACGACGTCCGGGGGAAAAGGATTGTCGACGATGTCGCTCGGAAAGAAATAGTTCAAGCCCGAGACGCCGCCGAAGAACATCTCGCCGGCCTTCGTTTTGAACGAGGATCCCCCGAGAAATTCGTTTCCCTGGAGATTATCCGACACATCGAACGATTTGACGGCCCCAGTGCGGACGTTCAAGCGGAAGAGGCCGGCGTTGGTCGAACCCCAGATCTGGCCGCCCTCGTCGATCTGAAGAGCGTAGATCATGGCGTTGGGAAGGCCCTCGGCGACCCCATACTTGACGAAGGTCTCCGTTCTCGGGTCGAATTGATTCAGTCCGTCGGCCGTCCCGATCCAAAGCGCGCCGCTGGAATCCTGGGTAATGGCCATGACATAATCGTTGCTGAGGCTTCCCGGATCGCCGGGCCGTTTCCGGAAATGGGTGAAGGTTTCCCGGGCCCGGTCGAACCGGTCCAGGCCGCCGCCGGCCAAGCCGATCCAGAGCGTTCCGGAGGCGTCCTCGAAAATCGCCCGGACGAGGTCGAAGCCGAGCGAATCCGGCCGGGCGGGATCATGCGGGTAACGGACAAAGGCGTTTTTTTCCGGAAGGAACCGGTTCAATCCGCCGCCGTCGGTGCCGACCCACAATGCGCCGGCGCGATCCCGCAGCAAGCAACGGATGGAATCATGGCTCAGGCTGGAGGGATCCCGGGAGTCGCGGCGCCAATGTTGGAACGACTCGGTCCTCGGGTCGTAACGGTTCAATCCCCCCCCGAGCGTCCCGATCCAAAGCGCCCCGCCTTCGTCGAGGCTCAAAGCATAGACGGCATCGTCGCTGAGGCCGGACGGGTTGCCGGGATCATGGCGGATGAAGGCGTGCGCGCCGGTCGTCCGGTTCCAATACTCCAGGCCTTTGTCCTCGGAGGCTAAATACAAGTTCCCCGCCTCATCCTCGGCGAACGACCGGATCAAGTTGGAGATGAGCTCCTTCCTCCCGCCATGGATCTCCTGAAGCTTGTGAAACTTGTTCCGGTCCGGGACATATTTATTGACACCCCGTCCCCGCGTGCCGATCCAATACACGCCCGTCCGGTCCTCGATGATGGATATAATGTTGGAAGAGCTGAGACTGTCCGGGTCCGCCGGATCATGGCGGATGACGGTGAAATCCTTTGTTTCCTCGTCGAAAATGTTCAATCCGTCATAGGTTCCGACCAGGAGGCGGCCCGCCCGGTCCCGGTAAATGACGTTGATGACGGCGTGGCTCAAGCTTCGGGGATCGCGGAAATCGGGAAGATATCGGGTGAAGGTTCCTGTTTGCGGGTTCAAGGCATTCAATCCGCCGCCGTTTGTCCCCACCCAAAGCGTTCCGTCCTCGTCCAGGAACAGCGTGTTTACCTCGTCGCGGCTGAGGCTGCGGGGATCGTCCGGATCATGGACATAGCGCTTGACCCGGCCCCTCGCCCGGTCGAAGGCGTGAAGCCCCCCGTTCGTCGCCATCCAGAGAACGCCTTCGGCGTCCTCGACCAGGGATCGGATCGCCGCGGGCGACGAGGGAACCCGCCGGCGGGATGTCCGGATATACCGGGTGAATGTTCCGGTTTTCGGATCGAACGCGTTCAGGCCGTTTTCGGTTCCGACCCAAAGGTCCCCGGACCGGCTTTCGCAGAGGGAATACACCATGTCGTGGCTGATGGTTTTCGGGTCGTCCGGGTCATGGACGTAGCGGGTGAAGTCGTCCTGTTCCCGGTTGTAGCGGTTGAGGCCGGAGTTGGTCCCGATCCATAAAATCCCCCCGGAGTCCTCGAACAGAACGGATCCCGTCACGTCGCTCAAGCTCGCCGGCTCCTCGGTCACGCGATAGACGCGGAAGCGTCGGCCGTCGTAGCGGTCCAGGCCGTCTTCGGTCATGATCCAGATGAATCCCGGCCGGTCCTGAACGATCGATATCCCGGAACCCTGGGACATCCCTTCGTTGACGGAAAGACGGACGAAATCGTTCCCGAAGCGGCGCGGCGGCGCCTCCGCCCGGAGGGGCGCGACGGCCGCTCCGCCGATCAAAACCAGGATGAAAACAACGGACGAAATCAGCCGAATCTTTTCCCGGCCGCGCCGCCCCGGGCCGGCGTCGGTCGAAGGACGGATTTGAGGGACGAAAAAAAACGGGAATCGATCACGTAAAGAAGCCCCGCCCATGTCCAATCTTCCGCCAAGAGTGTATCTTCGGGGAGAGAATCTTGTCAATCTTATTTTCCGGTCGGACGGTAAAAAAAAGCGCCTCCGGACGATGTCCGGAGGCGCAACGGCCTCCATCCGGCCGGAGGATTACTTTTTCCGGATCTCCACCCGTCCGCTGAAGCTCTTGATCCGGACGGTCGCCCCGCCGGTCCCGACCGTCCCCCGCAATTCCTTGGGGGAAATCTTGCCGGACACGACGACGGGGAAATCGGTCGCGATATGGCCGCTGAAGGTCTCGGCCTCGACCTCGAAGGCGGCCGACGCCGGGAGCAGGAGCGTGATCCCGCCGCTCAGGGCATCAAAACTGTAACGGCCCGACGGCAGGATTTCGGTTTCACAATCGATCCCGCCGCTGACGGTCTTGGCCCGGACGGAGGAGGCCTCCCGGACATTGCCGAGGGTGATGCCGCCGCTGACGGTTTCGGCCTCGATGGAGCCCTTGACGTCCTCGGCCCGGATTCCTCCGGAAACGGCCTTGAGGCTGACCGCGCCGCCCGCGCCGCGGAGGGTGATCCCGCCGCTGACGGTCTTGCAATCGACCGTTTTGGCGGCCCCGGCGATCCGGACGCCGCCGCTCACCTCGTCGATGTCGAGATCGCCGCCGATCTTCTGGACATCGATATCGCCGCTGACGTTCTTCACCCGGAGGGACGCCTGGTCAGGGATGGTGAGGACATAGTTCACGCTGACGCTGAGATTATTGCCGCGGAACCTCCGTTCGGGATATTTCGTCTCGATCCGCAGGACGCCGCCTTCCTTGACGACCTCGATTCTCACCAGGCCGGCGTTTTCCTTGGCTTGATCCCGGGAGGACGCCTTGGAAACCTTGAGGGCGTCGATCCGGACTTCGGCCTTGTCCCAACTCCGGACCTCGATGGTTCCGGAGATGTTCTCCAGCGAAACCCGGCCGTTGCGATCCAACGCTTCGGTCCGGTCGAATTTCTCCTCGTACGTGTCTCTTGCGGCCAGACTTCCGGCGAGAAGGAAGACGCCGAAAACGGCGATGACGACGGCTTTGTTCATTCCGATTCTCTTCATGGCTGTTCTCCTTCCTCTCTTCAAAGGGCGATCTTGCCGCTCAGGGGAGCGGTCGATTTTTTCTTCGCTTCGATGATGTTTTCAAGGAACTCGACCTTGCCCTTGTACGCGCCCAGGAGGTAGACGCGGGCCTCGACGTTCCGGGGATCGCGGAGGACGGCCTCGCGGCAGGAGGCGATCACGGCATCGATCGTCCGGAGGTCCCGGTCCAGGGCTTCCATCGTTTTCGCATCGAGCCCGGTCTGCTGCCCGGCCGCGGCGTCCGATAGAGCCCGGATCGCCAGCCGGTAATGGATTTCAGCCTCCTGGAGCTTGGCCATCGCGTATTCGCCGCCGTTTCCGGATGACACGGCCGGAGCAGCGGGCTTCCGGGAGGGAAGAATCAAGAGAGCGCCCCCGACGACGAGGACAAGAGCCAAGGCCGCGGCCAGGGCGTAGCGGGGACGGCCCGGAGCGAATAACCGGTCCCACCAAGACACGCTCAGAACCGCCCGGGCGGATCGCTCCCTCCGCTCCCGGCGGACAGCGTCGAGGATGTTCGGCCAGACGGCCGGCGACGGTTCGATCCGCGGAAGAGCCGCGGCTTGCGTTTTGATCTCCTGGAAATCAGCCAGCAGCTCCCGGCAGTCCGGACAGGACTCGAGATGTTCCTCGAGGGCCCGGCGATCCTCTTCCCTGATCGTGCCTTCGAGCAGTTCGCCGATCAGCTCATGGGCTTGAGTACACTTCATGGTCGTCTCCTAGCAGACGCCTTTCCGCTCCAGAAAGTCCCGCATCCGGAGCCGGGCCTTGAAAAGCTGGGACTTCGACGTCCCGACGGAAAGACCGAGCATCCGGGCGATTTCCGAGTGTTTGAATCCGTGGACATCATGGAGGAGGAAAATCTCCCGGAGCTTGCCCGGCAGGGCGGCGATTCCGTCGTCCAGCGGCCGGCGCATGTCGCGGGCGGGATTTTCCTCGGTCGCGCCGCAGCGGGTGCCTTCAATGTCCTCCAGGGGGATTCCTTTCTCCATTTCAACCCGGCGGCTCCGGAGATGGCTGTAGCATGTGTTCAACCCGATTCGGAAAACCCAGCCGGCGAACGTGTCCGGATTCTTGACGTTATCCAAATGGGTGAAGACCTTGATGAAGATTTCCTGGAGAAGGTCTTCGGCCGTCGCCCGGTCATAGGAATAGCGGAACGCCAGATTGAACAAGCCGGTTTTAAAACGGCGATAGATCTCCTCCATCGCCTCGGTCTCCCCCGCCCGGGCCTGAATGATCAGGTCGGCCAGCTCTTCCGATTCGATGTCGATCATACGGACGCCCGTTTCCCGCCTGGAATACCTCACGAAGGCATTATCGCCGAATTCAAGGCTGGGGGAAAGCGCCGCTTCCTGAATCATCGGGTTTCTCTCCACACCGCCATAGATGATCAATCCAGGGAAAAGGTTGCCTTTTCCGCAAACATTTCATCCCCGGGAAGGAAAAGGTACAATAGAGGGCAGAGAAGCGGCTCATCCGACCATGAGAAGCCTTTCGTCCCGCCCTATCGGCCCGTTTTCGGCCGTTTCCATGCTGATCCTGCTTGTCCTTTCCGTTTTCCTCCCGGCTTGCCGGCCCCCGGCCCGGGTTTTGCCTCT
>JAAZPG010000218.1 GCA_012797375.1 Acidobacteriota bacterium | reverse complement strand
ATCGAGCGGGAGATGCCGTATTTCGACTTGCCGTGGATGCGGGGGCGGAAGTTCACCGGGACCTCGGCGATGGCGACGCCGACGGAGGCGGCGATGGCCGCGATGAACCGGTGCATCTCCCCGTAGAGGTGGATGTTTTCGATGACTTCGCGGCGGAAGGCCTTCAAGGTGCAGCCGAAATCCCGGAGACGGACCTTGGTGATGGCCGAGATCAACCGGTTGGCCAAGAGCGAGGGGATGCGCCGGGTGAAGAAATGTTTTTTCCAACGGTCCTTGCGCCAGCCGCTGACCAGGTCGTATCCCTCCTCGATCTTGTCGATGAGCATCCCGATGTCGGCCGGGTCGTTTTCCAAGTCGGCGTCCAAGGTGACGATGATCCGGCCCCGGGCATTGTCGAACCCGGCCGAAAGAGCGGCCGTCTGGCCGAAATTCTTCCGGAGCCGGATCGCCCGAACCCGGACGTCGGAGGCCTGGATGGACCGAAGGACGTCCCAGGAACCGTCCCGGCTGCCGTCGTCGACCAGGATGATTTCATAGGTCCGGCCGAGCTTATCGCCGGCGGCCTTGATTTCGGCGTGAAGAGGGCGAAGGTTCTTTTCCTCGTTGAAAACGGGGACGATGATGGAGAGATCGATGCCTTTGGCCATGGAAACGGGGCAACTATAGCACAATTCGGCCGGGAATTGAATTTCCGCCGCCGTTCGGTCATAATAAGATTCTCCCGGCGCGGAGGGCCTTATTTCCGATGGCCGATAAGAAAATCCTCCTGGTCGATTACGACACGAAGAACCGGGACGCCGTGGCCGCCCTGTTCGAGCCGTACCGTTTTCAGATTTTCCAGGCCTCCGACGGGGCGGCGGCTTATGATTCCTTCAAAATCGAGAATCCCGACCTGGTGATCCTTGAAGCCATCCTCCCCAAGCTCCATGGCTTCGACCTGACCAAGCGGATCACCCAGGAATCCAAGGGCCGGACATCGGTGATCATCGTCACCGGTCTCTACCGGGGGCCGCAGTACAAGCAGGAGGCCTTAACCTCGTTCGGGGCGGCCGCGTACTTCGAAAAGCCCTTCGACGGCGAGCACCTTCTCCAGACCGCTCTCGACCTGCTCAGGGAAAAGTCGGACTTCGGAGTGGACCTCCCGACGGCGGCCGAGGTCATCCGTTTGCTTTCCGATCGTCTCAAGGCCGCCCCCCCGGCCCGAGGTTGACACCTGTTCGGGCTTGCTGTTAGACTCTTGAACCGTCATGACCAACTTGTGGACACGATGCAACAATTGCCAGCGTATCCTTTACAAGGAGGATATCCTGGATAACCTGTCCGTCTGTCCGGCCTGCGCGTTCCATTTCCGGCTTTCCGCCTCGGAATGGCTGGCCTTGCTGTACGACGACGCCCGGTTCGACATCACCGACCATGACATCCAACCCCGGGATCCCCTGCATTTCGTCGACAGCCAGCCCTATCAGAAGCGCCTGGCGGACAACCAGCGGAAGACTTCCCTGCCCGAGGCCGTGGTCAACGGGCTGGGGATGATCGGGGGCATTCGGACGGCGATCTCCGCCCTGGACTTCGCCTTCATGGGGGGAAGCATGGGCTCGGTCGTCGGGGAAAAGATCACCCGGGCCGCCGAGAGGGCGATGGCTGAAAAAATTCCTTTCATCATCATCTCGTGCTCGGGCGGAGCGCGGATGCAGGAAGGCGCCCTCAGCCTCATGCAGATGGCCAAGACGTGCGCGGCCCTCGGCCGCCTGGAACAAGCCGGCCTGCCGTTCATCTCCGTCCTGGCCGATCCCACGACGGGCGGGGTCACGGCCAGCTTCGCCATGCTGGGCGATCTGAACATCGCCGAGCCCAACGCCCTTATCGGTTTCGCCGGCCCCCGCGTCATCGAGCAGACCATCAAGGAGAAGCTGCCGAAGGGATTCCAGCGATCCGAGTTTCTCCTCAGCCACGGCATGATCGACGACGTCGTTCCGCGGAAAAACCTTAAAGCGTACCTGGTCCGCGCTCTCCGTCTTTTCCTCAACAAATCCGCGTGAACACGCCGCGGTCCGCCGCGCCTTCCGGGAAGGGCCTCTCTCCGGCCGCCTGCCGGGCGTATTTAGCCGACTTGGAGCGGTTCGGCATCAAGCTCGGCCTGGACAACATGCGGGCCCTGCTGAGGGGGCTGGGCGATCCTCACGAGGCTTATCCCCTGATTCACGTTGCCGGAACCAACGGAAAAGGATCGGTCGCGGCCATGCTGGCTGCGATCCTGACCCGGTCCGGCCGCCGGATCGGTCTGTACACATCCCCCCACCTTGTCCGGGTCGAGGAGCGGATCCGAATCAACGGCCGGCCGGTTTCCGAAGGGGACTTCCGTCTCCGGATCGCGGTCATCCGGGCAAAAATCCAGGAGCTCCGGGCGGCCCGAATCCTCGACGTCTCGCCGACTTATTTTGAGGTCCTGACGGCCGCGGCCTTGCTCCATTTCCGGGAGAAGCGCGTCGACGGCGCGGTTTTAGAGGTCGGGATGGGCGGGCGGTTCGACGCGACCAACGTCGTCCGGCCTCTCGTCTCGATCATCACTACCGTGTCCCGGGACCACATGGAATACCTGGGAAACACCCTGGCGAAAATCGCCTTCGAAAAGGCCGGGATCATCAAGCCCGGCGTTCCCGTGGTCAGCGGCGTCGCTCCCGGCCAGGCCCTGGCCGTGATCCGGCGCCGGGCGGAGGAGGAGAAAGCCCCCTTGATCGAGGTCTTCGGCCGCGGCGCCTCGTTCGAGTCGCGGTTCCGCGGCGGAGGAAGGTTCCTCTACCGGGCGGGCGGGAACGTCTTCCGCCTCGCGCCTTCCCTGACCGGGGAACACCAGGGCCGCAACGCGGCCGTGGCCGCGGCCGCCGCCCGCGTCCTGGACAAGGTCTGGTCTCCGGTTGGAATCCGGGAAATCGAGGAGGGAATCCGGGACACCCGCTGGGAAGGCCGGCTCGAGCGGGCCGGAACGAGGCCGCGCGTCTTCCTGGACGGGGCCCACAACGAAGCCGGGGCCGAGGCCGTGGCCGCGTTCATCAAGTCGGCGGCGGCCCGCCGGCCCGTTTTGGTTTTCGCGGTCATGAAAGACAAGGCGGTCGGCCGGATCGCCCGGATCCTCTTCCCCGCCGTCCGCCGGATCATCCTGACGACGATCCCCTACAAGCGGGCGGCCTCGCCGGAGGAAATCCTGGCCAAGGCGCCGGCGTTTGCTTCGAAAACCGTTCTTGAACCCGACCTGGGAAAGGCCCTGGCCCAGGCCCGCCGCCTGGCCGGCCCGGGCGGGACGGTCTTCGTTGCGGGGAGTCTTTTTTTGGTCGGAGAAGTCAAAAAAATCCTCCGTTCGCGCTGAGCCTCCGTTCCCGCCCGGAATTGGATTTTTAACGAATCGATATGATAAACTCGGATTTCCGATAACCGAACGGAACGGCCTTTCATGCTTGAGATCGACGCGAGTGTCATTGTCACCTTCGTCCTGGTCTGGATTCTTGTTGTCGTCCTGAACCGGGTTTTTTTCAAGCCGCTCCGGGGGGTGATGGACGCGCGGGAAAAACGCCTCCAAGACGACATGGCCGCCGCCCAGTCGAACCTGGACGAGACGGCCCGCCGGTTGAAGGCGGTCGATGCCGGCCTCAAGGCGGCCCGCTTGGAGGCCGAGGAAACGCGAGATCGGGTCGAGCTCGAGGCGCTGCGGGAAAAGAACCGGTTGATCACGGAAGCGGGACAAGCGGCCAAGACCGAGATCGAAAACGCCCGGGCCGCGTTCGAGGCCGAGGTCGCCCGGCTGAAAGAGGAGCTGCGGGCCGAGGCCGTCCCCGTTTCGGAAAAAATCGAGGAAAAGCTGCTGCATCGGTCATGAATGTCTCTCGTGCCCTCGCCGTTCTCCTGCTGGTCTCCTT
>JAAZPG010000217.1 GCA_012797375.1 Acidobacteriota bacterium | reverse complement strand
GCCCGGGCGGCGGCCGCGGCCGGCCCGGAGAGGGGTGAAGACCTTCTCTACACGATGAAAGTCGGGTTCGAGGACGCCGTTCGCGGCGTCCAGACCAAGATCCGCCTGAACCGGCGGGCGGCCTGTCCGGCCTGCGGCGGATCGGGCTCCAAAAGCGGCGAGGCCAAGACCTGCCCGACGTGCCGGGGATCCGGCAAGGCCTTTCAGCAGCGCGGCTACATGAAGTTTTCCGGCGTCTGCCCGGCCTGCGGAGGCCGCGGGACCGTGGCCGGGCGCGATTGCGGCGACTGCCGGGGGCAGGGGACGCGGGAGATGCCCGAAACGATCAACGTCCGCATCCCGGCCGGAGTGGACACGGGAAGCAAGGTCCGCATCCCCCGAAAGGGCCATGCCGGCCTGGGCGGCGGTCCCCCGGGGGATCTTTACATCCAGATCGAGACCCTGCCCCATCCGCTCTTCCGGCGGGAGGGCATGAGCCTCCACGTCAAGGTTCCGATCACGGTTCCCGAGGCGACCCTGGGAGCGAAAATCGACGTCCCGACGCTGGACGGACCGGCCGTCATCCGCATCCCGCCGGGGACGAAATCCGGACAGCTCTTCCGATTGAAGGGCAAGGGGGCGCCGCAGCCCGGGGCCCGGATCCGCGGCGATGAATTCGTCGAGGTCATGATCGTCCCGCCGCCCTTCGGCGACGAGCGCGTCCGGGACCTGATGAAGAAGCTCGAACCCCTCTACGGGGGCAGTCCGCGGGCCGGAATGAATGAAGAGGTTCCACGATGAAAAGAAACACAATGAATAAAACGAAGCCCCGGCCGGCGGACCGGAAAGCCGAAACCGCCGGGCCGCGGCGGCCGCGGCCCAAGGCCGGCGAGGCTGGGTGCCCGGGATCGAGCTACTACCATATCAGCAGCGTGGCCGACCGGTTCCATATCCATCCGCAGACGCTCCGCCTCTACGAGCGAGAGGGGCTGCTCAAACCGTCCCGCTCGTGCGGCAACACCCGGCTCTATTCCGACGAGGATTTGAAACGCCTGGAGATCATCCTCAATCTTGTCCGCGACCTGGGCGTCAACCTCGCGGGGGTGGAAGTCATCTTGAACATGCGGGCGAAAATCGAGCGGATCGAAGCCGAGGTCCAAGCCTTCATGGATTCCTTCCAGCGGGAGTTCTTCTCCGGCCGGGAGGAGGAGTTCGAGGCCCGCCGCCAAAGCCTCGTCCACGTCTCGTCGTCCCAGATCGTGAAAGTCGACAAATCCGAATGACGTCCTACAAGGATTTCACGGAATCGCGGAACCTCCGCCGCTACTTGGAGCAGATCGGCCGTTTTCCGCGCTTGACCGAGGAGCAGGAAAGAGAGCTGGCCGAGCGCATCCATGCCGGGGATGCCAAGGCCCTCGAGCGGATGATCGAGGGCAACCTGCGGTTTGTCGTCTCCTACGTCAAAAAATACAAGGGAATGGGCTTGGACATGCTCGACCTCATCAACGAGGGCAATCTCGGCTTGATCGAGGCGGCCAAGAGGTTCGATCCCGGCCGCAACGTCAAGTTCATCTCCTACGCCGTCTGGTGGATCCGCCAGGCGGTGATTCATTCGCTCACCGCCTCGGCCCGCGTCACCCATGTCCCCCAGAAAATCTCCGACCAGATGCTCCTGATGAAGCGGAAAGTCGCCCAGTTGTCGGCCGAGCTGGGGCGGGAGCCGAACCGGGAGGAGATCGCGGCGGCGATGAAGATGACGGTCTCCGAGATCGAGGACCTGGCCCTGTTGGAAAACAAGGAAATCTCGCTCAACGACCGGTTCGACGAGGACGGCCAGGGGCTGGAGGAGAAGATCGGCGATCCGATCTCCCCCTCGGTCGAATACCAGATCATCAAGGCTTCCATCTTGAACCAGGTCCGGGAGATCCTAAGCGAGCTGGATGAGAAGGAAGCGACTGTGTTAAAATTACGCTTCGGCTTGGACGACGACCGGCCGCTGACGCTCCAGGAGATCGGCGACCGCCTCCACCTGACCCGCGAGCGGATCCGCCAGATCGAACAGACGGCCATGACCAAGCTGAGCCGGTCCCACAAGCTCCAGGAGCTTCGCGGATACTTGAACTGAACGGGGACGAATGAGGTGAAGAACAAGGGACGCGAGGAATGCCCGCGCTGCTTTGACACGGGCTGGATTCAGGTCGAAACGAAAGCGGGCCCCGCGGCCCGCCGCTGTTCCTGCCACGAGGCGAAAACCGAAAGCGCCGTCCTCCTCCGGACCCGCATCCCCACCCGCTACCGCGACTGCACCCTGGCGAATTTCGAGGTCCATGATGACTCCCACAAGGACGCCCTCCGGATCTCGAGGAAATTCATCTCCAATTTCCCGGCCCAAGACATCGGGCTGCTGTTCATCGGCCCCTGCGGCGTGGGGAAAACCCACTTGGCCACGGCCATCTTGGCCGAGCTGGTGACGAAGAAAAGGGCGGCCGGCGTCTTCTACGATTTCCGGGACCTGATCCGCGACATCCAGGCCACGTTCGCCCCCGATTCCGACGTCAGCGAGTCCGACGTCCTCCGGCCGATCTTCGAAAGCGACGTCCTGGTCCTGGACGAGCTGGGGGCCCAGCGGTCGTCGACCTGGGTCGAGGAAACGATCTTCTACATCATCAACCGCCGTTACAACGAGCGGCGCCTGACGATCTTCACCTCGAACTACCCCGACACATCCGAGACGGCCGACGACCGGGCCCCGATGTTCAAGAAAACGGCTGGCTTCGGCGCGACCCGCAAGCCCGAGGACACGCTCGTCGACCGGATCGGCGTCCGCCTCCGCTCGCGGATCTACGAGATGTGCAAGGTGGTCGAGATCTCCGGGCAGGATTACCGGAAAGTCGCCAAGCAGGCCGGGTACCGCTTCTGAACCGCTCCCGCGGTTTTTTCCCTGCCGGGGAGGCCGGAGATCGTCCTGGAAATTCGGGTCCGCCTCGCGGCGTTCGCCGTCAAGACCTTTCCGGCGGACCTCGCGCGCGCCGTCCTTCCGGCCGGCGGAGGGTGTGGAGAGCCGGGCGGCGATCCGGCCCGCGAGGGTTCGGATACGTCCCGGATTTCCTTTTTATCTCATCATCAGGTTCTTCAGAACGGAAAAAGCCGTGTCGATCCGGGCATTGTCGATGATGACCGTGAATTCCGTGTATGTGGAAACGACCTCGATGACGTTGATATTCGACCAGGCGAGCTGTTTGAGAATGGAATAATGCACGCCGGGGGTCGAGACGGTTTTCGGGTGAAGCCTGAGAATGACCGCCGAAAGGTTCGAAAAAGAGGAAATCTTCCGTTCGCCTTTGAAGATTTCGTCGACGTTTTTCCTGAACTCTTCGCTGATGATCAGCGTGACTTCATATATGCCCCTGGTGAAGGTCAGGAATTTATCCCTTTGATGAGACACGTCGTGAATGAGCTTTTCCTGCTTTTTGATGATGTTCTCCGACGCGGCGAAGGTGTATTCCGCGAGGTTCGAGCGCACGGTGAGATCGAGGATCTCAACCTCGAAGGATCCCTTTTGAGCCCGGCCCCGGATTCCGTCTGAATACCGCTTGAGGGCCATGATCATAGCGCTTTCGGTGACATTCTTCTCGAGGCTTTTTTTTATTTCGGGAAGGATTTTCCTGGCCAAAGAGGACAGGTTGATGATCCCGCTCCGAAGACCTTCCTCCAAAAAAGGAGTACTCATGACGATTCTATGGATTTCTTCCGATATGGTTATCATGTCAAAAATATAACAAGAATAATAAAATTAGTAAATAATTTATGTAATTTTGACAATGGGGCGCCTCGTTCTCCATAATGCCGTCTCAAATTGAATTGGAGGAGAACGATGTCGGAATTGAAAACGGAATGCCCGGTTTGCGGGGCGTTGATGATCCTTTTGAGCGGGACCATCGAGGGAGAACTTTTCCCTTGCCGGGAGTGCGGCTCTCAAATGGAAGTCGTGAGCCTTGATCCTGTCGTGGTGGCCGAAGCGGCCGCCGAGGAAGAAGACTGGGGCCAGTGACATGGTGAAAATTCTCGACTCGACTCTTCGGGAAGGCGAACAGACGCCCGGGGTGTACTTCGATAT
>JAAZPG010000216.1 GCA_012797375.1 Acidobacteriota bacterium | reverse complement strand
CCGCGCCCGTCCCGGACCCGCCGGGGACATGGTATAATCCCCTTCCCCGGATCCGGGAAGGAGGGCGATGTGAGCAAAGCGAGGGTGGCGATCATCCGGACCCGGCCCGAGAGCGTCCTGGACGATATCGTCCGGGCGTTTGAGCTGGCCGGCGGCCCGCAGGCCTTGAAAAGCGGCCTGCCGACGATTCTCAAGGACAACATCAGCTGGCATTACCCCTTTCCCTCGGCCAACACGACTCCCTGGCAGCTTGAGGGGACGATTCTCGCCCTCCGCAAGCACGGATTCTCCGATCTCGTCTGCGTTCAGAACAAGACCGAGGTCACCGACGCCTTCAAGGGAGAGGACTTGAACGGCTACAAGCCCGTCTTCCGGGCCCATGATGTCGAGGTCCGGTTCAATTTCAAGGATGAAGACATGGCCTGGGTGCCTTTCAAGCCGCGGGCGAGGATGCGGGCCCTGGATGCGATCTACGGCCGCTCGCTCCGGATCCCCGATTTCTTCATTGGGCGGAACATCGTCCACCTGCCGACGGTCAAGTGCCACATCTACACGACCACGACCGGAGCGATGAAGAACGCCTTCGGCGGACTTCTGAACCACAAGCGCCACCAGACCCACACCCGCATTCATGAGACCCTGGTCGATCTCCTGGCGATCCAAAAGGAAATCCACCCCGGGATTTTCTGCCTCATGGACGGGACGACGGCCGGCAACGGCCCGGGCCCGCGGGTTATGGAGCCTGTCCGCAAGGACGTTTTTTTGGCCGGGGCGGACCAGGTCGCGATCGACGCGGCCGCGGCCCGGCTGATGGGCTTCGACCCGCTCGGCATTCCGTACATCAGGATGGCCCACGAGGACGGCCTCGGCGTCGGGGATCCGCGGGACATCGAGATCGTCGGGGACGAGGCCGCGGGAGCGGAACAGTGGGGATTCCAAGTCGGCCTCTGCTTCCACAAGTTCGCCGGCTGGCTGACTTGGTTCGGACCGACCCGTTTCATGCAGAAGGTCCTCACCCGGCCGCCGGTTCTTTATTTCGCGAATTTCTATTCCTTCTTCTATCATGATATCCTCCACTGGAAGCTCAAGGAGGGGCCCCTGTACCGCCGTTGGCTGGAGGAATCCGACTGGGGCCGCCTGTTCACCCGCTATCGGAGAGAAGGGGCCTTGAGGCCGGGCTGAGACGGCGGGCGGCGCGGGAGACGCGATGCGATTGATTTCAAAATCCAAGTACCTGGCCGGTCTTCAATGCCCGAAGCTGTTTTGGACGTACTATAAAAAGCCGGAGGCGGTTCCGCCGCCCGGCGCGGCCACCCAGGCGATCTTCGACCAGGGACACGAAGTCGGCGCCCTGGCCAAGACGCTGTTCCCGGGGGGGATGGAAATCGAGGGGGAGCCGTGGAAGTTCGCGGACTTGATGGCCCGGACGCGGGAGGCCATGAAAAAACGAGTTCCTCTCTATGAGGCGGCGTTTGGAGCCCGACACGCCTTCGCCAGGGCGGACATCCTCGTTCCCGTCGAAAGCGAGGCCTGGGATATCGTCGAGGTCAAGAGCGGAACCGAGGTCAAGCCGGTCAATATCCTCGACCTTTCGCTGCAGCGGTTCGCGGCCGAAAGCAGCGGCTTGAAGATCCGGAAGTGCTTTCTGATGCACATCGACAACACGTACGTCCGGCGGGGTCCGGTCGAGGCGGACCGGCTGTTCGCCCGGGAGGACGTGACCGCGGCCGTCGCCGGAGAAATGAAGAACGTCGAGGCGAACCTGCGCTCGATGCTCGCCCTGCTCGAGCGGGACTCCTCCCCGGACGCGCCGATCGGCCCCCATTGCGACGATCCCTTCCTCTGTCCCCTCCATGACGCCTGCTGGGCGTTCCTTCCGGTTGACAATCCGCTGAGGGTCAACGGATTCAGCAAGGAGGCCGCTTTTCATCTCATTCGCGGGGGCATCTTGAAAATCGGCGACATGCCGGTGATCGAGAGAAAGGATGCGGCTGAAGACAGCGCCGGATCCCCCGGCCTCGCGGCTTCCTTGAAGATCGGGAAAAAGCAAATGATCCAGATCGAGGCGGCCCGGACAGGGCTCCCGTTCGTCAAAACCGCGGAGCTCCGAAAATTTTTGGAACAGCTCGCCTATCCGCGCTCCTATCTCGACTTCGAGACGTTTCAAACCGCCGTGCCGGCGTATGACGGGACGCGCCCGTATCAGCAAGTGCCGTTTCAATTTTCCCTCCACATCGTCGCGGCCCCCGAGGCCGATCCGGAGCATCATTCCTATCTCGCCGCCGGGGACGTCGACCCGCGGCCGGAATTCCTGGACCGGCTTCGAGGCTGTTTGGGAGAGTTCGGCCCGGTCATCTGCTATAACGCCGCTTTCGAGCGCGGAATCGTGGAAGAGGCGGTCGCGGCCGCGCCGGCCTTTAAGGCTTGGTGGAAAAAAACGGAGAAGAGGTTCGTCGATCTCCTCGTTCCGTTCCGGACCTTCGCCTTCTATCATCCCGCCCAGATCGGAAGCGCCTCGCTGAAGGCCGTTCTGCCGGCCGTGACCGGCGGCCCCGGCTATGAGGGTTTGGAAATCTGCGACGGCAGCCGGGCCGCTTGGGAGTATCGGCGGATCACGTTCGGACGGGTCGAGCCGGACGAGAGAGCTCGAGTCCGGAAACAGCTCGAGGAATACTGCGGCTTGGACACGGAGGCGATGATCCGTGTCGTCGCCGCCCTGGAGCAGGAAGCCGGGAGGGGACGGGGGGAATCCTCAAGCTGAACGCCGCCGCCGTCGAGGACGGCGCTTCTTCCGCCCGCTTGCCGCTCGTCCTGGTTTTCATTATCATGATCCCATCATTCCAAGGAAGGTGTGGCATGAATAGAATGATGATATCCCTCCTGCTGGCCGGCGGAATCGTTTTTTCCGCCGGCGCCGCCGGCCCGGCGCCCGCCGGCGGGCTCAAGGTCTTCATCTCGGTCGACATGGAAGGCGTCAGCGGCCTGATCAACTGGGAAGAGACCTCGGCGTCCGGCCGGGATTACGAGCTCTTCCGGCGGGCGATGACCGAGGACGCCAACGCGGCCATCGACGGCGCGCTCCGGGCGGGGGCGACGGACATCGTCGTCCGGGACGCCCACGGCTCGGCCCGCAACATCGTGCCGGATCTCCTGCGGCCCGAGGCCCGGCTCCTCCGGGATTGGTCGGGCGGCCCGATGAGCATGATGGAAGGCATCGACGATACGTTCGATGCCGTATTCTTTATCGGGTATCACGCCCGGGCCGGGACGCCGAACGCCGTCCTCGATCATACGAACATTTCCTCCCGGCTGCTGGGCGTCGTCATCAACGGGATCGAGATGCCCGAAGCCGGAATCAACGGTCTGATGGCCGGGATGTTCGGCGTTCCCGTTGTTCTCGTCTCCGGGGATCAGGCCATCGCCGCCCAAGCCCGGGAGCTGTTCGGCGACGTGGAAACCGCCGTCGTCAAGGAAGCGATCGCCAACGCCGAGCTCGGCCTGCACCCGTCCAAAGCCCGAGCGCTGATCACGGAAAAAGCGGCGGCCGCTCTCAAGCGGCTGAAGGATTTCAAACCGTACAAGCTCCCGCCGCCTTATACCCTGGACGTCTCCTTCATCCTGGAGTCGGAAGCCCAGAACGCGTCCTGGATTCCGGGCGCGGTCCGCAAGGATGCCCGCACCGTGAGCTTTGCGGCCGGCACTCTCATGGATCTTTTTAAGATCTTCCGCGTGTCCAAAATGTAACGGAGGATCGAAAGCGACGGCGCGGAACCGCGCCCAAAAAAGCGGAGATAAAAAAAGGGCCGCTCCCCGCGCGGGGAGCGGCCCTTTCGGTAAAGGTCGTTCAGGCCGTCAAACCAAGCTCGGGGTCGAACCCGGAGCGGCCGAGGCGGCCTTGATCTGGGCTTCCACCCAGTCGGTCGTGACGGACTTCGGGCGTTCAAGCGGCAAGCCGAGAGCCCGGCTCCAGATGAGCTGGGAGAGGATGCCGAGGGCCCGGCTGACGCCGAAGAACACGGTGTAGAAATCGTATTCCGTGACGCCGTAGTACATCAGGAGAACGCCGGAGTGGGCGTCGACGTTCGGCCACGGGTTTTTGGCCTTGCCGTGCTTCGTGAGGATGTCCGGGGCGACCTTGTAAATCGAGCTGACGACCTTGAACAAGTCGTAGTCGGGAAGGTGCTTGAGGGCGAATTCACGCTGGGCGACATACCGGGGATCGGTCTTGCGGAGGACGGCGTGGCCGTAACCCGGGATGACCTTCCCGCCGTTCAGGGTGGCCCAGAGGTACTTGGTCAGCTGTTCCTCGTTGGGCACGCCGCCGAGGTCTTTCATGACGTCCATGATCCAGCGGAGCACTTCCTGGTTGGCCAAGCCGTGGAGCGGGCCGGCCAGGCCGTTCATGGCCGCCGACAGGCAGTAGTAGGCGTCCGACAGGGCCGAGCCGACGAGATGGCCGGTATGGGCCGAAACGTTGCCGCCCTCGTGATCGCTGTGGATGTCGAGGTACAGCCGCATCAGGTCGTAGAAATCGGACTTGTCGTTGCCGAGCTGATGGGCCAGGTTGGCCGCCCAGTCGAGCTTCGGATTTGGGGCGATGTACTTGCCGCCCTTGTAGGACCGCGTGTAGATGCGGGCGGCGATCTCGGGCAGCTTGGCGAGGATGTCCATGACATCCTCGAACATCGGATCCCAATAATCTTTTTTATTCATGCCGGCCCGGTACTGAGCGGCGAATTTGCTGTCTTTCTGAAGGGCCAGGATGGCCAGGGAGAACTGGGTCATCGGGTGCATTTCGACGGGCAGGGATTCGAGCACCTTGACGAGATAATCGGGGAGCTTGGCCCGTTTCTTCCACTCCTCGCCGACGGCCAAGGCATCCTCGAGGGTCGGGATGTCGCCGGTCAGGAGAAAATAGAAGAGGCCTTCCGGAAGGGGCTCTTCCGTGCCGGGCAGCTTGGGCAGCTTGGCCTGCAGATCGGGAATCGTGAGCCCGCGGAAGCGGATTCCCTCGTTGGGATCGAGAGCCGAAACTTCCCAGACCATGCATTTGACGCTGCGCATCCCTCCGTAGGCCTGGGCGATCGTGCAATCGGCGATCTTCATGTCGCCGTGCTCCTTGAGGATCTTTTGAATCCTCTCTCGCATGGGAAGCATTTTCCCCGCGAATTTCTCCTTCAGAGTCGTCGCCATTCGATAAGCCTCCTTTTTATGAAATGGCTGCGGTGATCATCCCGAAAACAATCTCGGGAGAATAGCGATTTTATCCGGAAAAATAAAGTAAGTCAACGAAAAAGAGCGGGCAGGGGGGAGGGAAAATGCCGGAAGCGCTCCGTCATCCCGTACTTTTTTCTATTGCTTTTTCGAAGGGGCGGTCCTATTCTTTAGAGGAACACTTCGAAAGGAGAAAACGAGATGGGTGCTTTGTTCGTTTTCCTGATCATCCTCGCCGCGGTCGTTCTCTACGCGATCGGGGTTTACAACAGCCTGGTGACCCTCCGCAACCGCTGCGATAATTCCTGGGCCCAGGTCGATGTCCAGCTTAAGCGCCGGTACGACTTGATCCCCAACCTGGTCGAAACGGTCAAGGGCTACGCCAAGCACGAGCGCGAGGTTTTCGAGAGAGTGACCCAGGCCCGGAACGCGGCCATCGCCGCCACCGGAGTCAAGGACCTGGGAGCGGCCGAGAACGTGCTGAGCGGCGCTTTGAAATCCCTCTTTGCCGTGGCCGAAGCCTATCCCGAGCTCAAAGCCAATCAGAATTTCCTCCTGCTCCAGGAGGAGCTGGCCGGGACGGAAAGCAAGATCGCTTACGCCCGGCAGTTCTACAATGACGTGGTCATGAAATTCAACACGAGACAACAAGTCTTTCCGGCCAACATCATCGCCGGGATGTTCCAGTTCAAGCTCAAGGAATATTTCGAGATCGAAGAACCGGCGGCCAAGGAGCCGGTGAAGGTCCAGTTCTGAATTCAGGATAAGGCCTGAAACGGAGGCCCGGCCGTCCCGGCGGTTGCCGGGACGCCCCCTTCCGCGCCGGAGGCGGCCATTGTATGAACATATCTCGAGCAACAAGCGGCGCTCGTTTCTCCTGATTATTGTTTTCATTGCCGTCATTCTTCTCCTGGGCTGGGTGTTCGAGCGGCTGACCGGAATGGGGGAGGGGGGATTGATTTTAGCCGCCCTCATCGCGGGGGGATCGGCCCTGACGAGCTATTACGCCGGGGATAAGATCGCCTTGGCCGTCAGCCATGCCCGTCCGGTCGCCAAGGAGGAGTTTCCTTACCTGTTCAACGTCGTCGAGGGGCTGGCCATCGCCGCCGGCCTGTCCGCGCCCCGCTGCTATGTCATCGACGACACGGCGCCCAACGCCTTCGCCGCGGGACGCGATCCGTCTCATTCCGTCCTCTGCGTGACGACGGGGTTGCTTCAGAAGCTCAACCGGGTCGAGCTCGAGGGCGTCATTTCCCATGAAATGGCCCATATCAAGAATTATGACGTCCGCCTCCAGACGCTGGCCGTGGTGATGGTCGGGGTGGTCGTTCTCCTGGGCGACTGGATCATGCGGTCGCTGTGGTGGGGAGGACGAAGCCGGAAAATCAGCGGCGACCGGGCCGGCGTCGGGGCCATCTTTCTCATCATCGGGCTGTTCTTCGCCGCTTTCGGGCCGCTTGTCGCCCAGCTGCTCCGGCTGGCCGTTTCCCGCCGCCGGGAATTCCTGGCCGACGCGTCGGGAGCGATGATGACCCGTTACCCGGCCGGCCTGGCCTCGGCCCTGCGGAAGATATCGGCCGACGCGGAGCCGCTCGAGTCGGCCAACAAGGCCACCGCCCATATGTACATCGTCAATCCGCTGAAAAACCTCAAGGGGAGCCTCAACCGGCTGTTCAGTACCCATCCGCCGGTCGAGGAGCGGATCGCGGCCCTGGAAAATATGTAGCCCGGGTCGCCGATCCGGCTTGGCGGGGTCCCATCCCGCCGCCGGGGGCGGGGCGTCGCCGTTTTTTGATGGAATCTTGTTTCGACTCGGTCGATTCGAAACGCGCCCGGCGGGCGAACGGAGAGGGATTCCGGCTTATGATTTCCTTGAATATCAAGGTGATATGAGACACCCCTTGAAAAATCGTCCAAGCCCGGCTATAATTTTCCGGCCTCCTAGGCGGGGCCGTAGTTCAGTTGGTTAGAACGCTGGCCTGTCACGTCAGAGGTCGCGAGTTCAAGTCTCGTCGGCCCCGCCAAACCTTTCCCAAAACGCTGACAAATCCCCCCTTATTCTAAGGGGGGCGTCGGAGGGATAATATCGATAAAGAAAGAAGGGAGCGGTTTGGGCCGGTGCCGACGGCGCCTTCCTGTTTCTAACCTTCTCTTTCGCGCCGCCCGCTTCGCCTTGTCGGTTGCAGGGCGGGCGGCGGGCCGGCCGGCTCGCGCTTATCATAACAAGCCGCATCGCCGTCGTTTCCTCGGAGTCGACGCGAATTTCAGCCGGTTTCCGCGGATGAAAACCTTCCTAAAAAGATACGTAACTTATTGAAAACACATGTTGACATCGAAATAAAAGAGGAATATGTTGAGAGACAAATCAGGGCGCTCATCGCCTTGTTGAGGGGGGCTCGAATGCCGCCTTCGGAAAAGGGTCAAGGGCCGTTTTTTCTTTCAATCATTCTTTTTCTTTTCCAAAATCCATGAAGAGCATGAAGAGGAGGAAGAGATGAAAAAGGGAATGGGGACATGTTTTTTTCTTTTGGTTTTTATGGCGGGTTTCTGCTTGGCCGAGAGGATGGCTCCCATCGCCGTCTCCCCCGGCCTTCCAGGTAAAACCGCAGTCATCAAGGGGGGCAGCCCGACATTCAGTTGGACGGCGGTCTCCTGGGCTCCCGCCTACAAAGTGGCCGTTTTTGAAGCAATGGGCGAAAACGTCCTCCCTTATGAGAGCATGGCCGTTTTAGCTCCGGCCGTCCTCGTCAAGGAGATCCCGGGGCGGGCTTTGTCCTGGACGCCGACGGCGGATGAGCGATTGGCCGACGGCGGAACCTATGTTTGGTATGTCGGGGCGACGGCCGGCGTCCAGGTCTGTTGGTCGGAGGGATGCCGTTTCATCGTCCTGGAGGAGCCCCTCTGGGGCGTTGTAGCGGAGGCGCGGGACGGGCTGGCTGGAGACTCTCAGGCCGGGACCGGCTTCTCCGAGGGAAAACCGGATCAGGCGGCGGAAACAAACAACAGCTCCGGCTTGGCAAACGAGTCCGGGAACGATGTCTTGGGGATGGAAGGGCCGATGAACACGTTTTATGGATTGGCCGCCGGCGTGGCGACCACCGGGATATATAACAGCTTTTTCGGGCGCGCCGCCGGATTCATGAACGTGACGGGATATGACAATACATTCATGGG
>JAAZPG010000215.1 GCA_012797375.1 Acidobacteriota bacterium | reverse complement strand
CCGTAACCGAACGTCTTGCCCTTGGCCGTCATCTTGATGAAGTAATCCAACCGCTTCTTGAAGAAATCCGGCCGGATTCGGGAGCGGTCGATGTAGCCGACGCGGATGCGGATGTAGCCCGGCGAGAGCTTTTGGAAATGTTTCCAAGCGGCCTTGTCGGCTTTGACGGCCTTGAGGATGTCGGGCGGGACGACGAACTCCTCCCCTTTTCCCAGGTTCCCCAGAGTCGCCAGGACGTCCTTGACGACCTTCCCCTTGTCGATCATGGCCCGCAGGCGCTCGGTATTGGCCTGGGAATAGGGGCTTTTGGGATTGCGCTTCGAAAACCGCTGGACGAAGCGTTCCGCGTCCATTTTCTTGATGATGCTGTCGATCCAGCCGAAGCAGAGGGCTTCCTCGACCGCGTCGTTATACGGGATGCGGGGCTTGCCCGAATCCTTCTTGTAATAGATAAGCCAGATGTCCCGTTCTTTTTTGTAGTTCTTCCTCAGCCAGGCCCGCCACTCCCGGCGGTTCGCGACGTAGAGGGTCTTTCCGATTTCCACGAGCGCGTTCAGCCCTTTTCCGGCTGGACGATCTGGATCAGGTTGCCGCAGGTGTCCTCGAAGATCGCTTCCGTGACCGGGCCGTGGAACCGCAGCTCGCCCCGAAAGACGACGCCCTTTTCCTTCAGCCGGGTGTACTCCGCCTTGATGTCTTTGGATTCAAACGAAGTCGCCGGGATTCCCGCGTCGAAAAGGGCCTTCTGATAGACCTTCGACGGGGGAAATCCCAGCGGCTCGAGGACCAGCTCGATGTCGTCCCTTCCCTCCGGGGAAACGACCGTGATCCACCGGTATTCCCCCACCGGGACGTCGGCCTTCTTCACGAATCCCAGGGATTCGGTGTAGAACTTGAGGGCCTTCTCCTGGTCATCGACCATGACGCTGTTGAGGTTGATGCGCATGAGATATGTCCTTTCAAGAGGATATGCGGGCGAAGAATTCATCCAGAGTTTCCGGCATGGAGGAAAACCAGCCGGAGTTTAGGCTAGAAAGACAAACGTGTCAATTTGGGGAGAGGGGGGAGCGGATGCGAAGCTATTTCAGGACCCGAAGCCAATCCGCTTTTTCGGTTTTGACGGCGGTTTCATAAGAGCGCGAATTGCGTCGAAGACAATCTTGAATCTCGTATCATACTTTTTCTCGAGCGCCGCGAGCTTTCGAGCAAGCTCGGCATTGGATTGAAGCATCTGCCTCAGGCGGACGAAGGCGCGCATAATCTCGATGTTGACCTGAACGGCACTCGGGCTGCGAAGGACGCTGGAAAGCATGGCTACGCCCTGCTCGGTGAAGGCATAGGGAAGATATCGACGGCCGCCATAACCATTTAAACTTGAGATCACAATTTGTGATCTCAAGTTTTCACACTCGCTATTGGACAACTGGAACATAAAATCATTTGGAAAACGGCCAATGTTGCGCTTAACGGCTTGATTCAATGTCCTAACATCAACCCCATACAATTCTGCTAAATCCTTATCCAACATGACTTTTTGGCCGCGCAGCATGAGAATCGCCCGCTCGATACCCTCGACAGGGACCAAGCTCTCAGCAACCATGTTTTCCCCCTTCAAACTTGAAATCGCAATTTGCGATTTCAAGTTTACAAACACGCTGAATCACGATTGTCGATAAAATCCATTAGTCTCAAGGCTTTTTTAAGATCACAGATTGTGATCTTAAAGAACTTGAGGTGCCAAAATGGCACCTCAAGCCACGCCCGCCATGTCTCCTGATATAAAAGACGCGATTTGTCTCCAAAAATCTCAAAGAAAATCCCGGGGGGAAATGCGGGGACAGATTATTCATTCCCTCATTTTTTTTGAGGGATGCGGGATAGATCTTGAGATCTGTCCCAGGAGAAAATATCTCGTCGATTTCCTTCAAACGCTTGAAACACGAGGTTTCTATGGTCGTAAATCATGAAATTGCGTCCGCGTTCCCGTCCGCGGAGCCATTTGCCGTCTCGGCCGCGGCACCCGGTACCGCCTCGGGCCCCCCGTCCGGCCCCTCATCCGTCTCCCGTCCCGGCGCGGCTGTCTTCCGCTCGCCGATCTGCTGGCGCCACATGGCGTAATACAGCCCCTTGAGGTCCACAAGTTCCCGATGCGTCCCGGTTTCGACGATCCGGCCCTTTTCCAGGACGAAGATCCGGTCGGCGTTCATGATCGTGCTGAGGCGGTGGGCGATGGAGATGATGATCCGCTGCTGCTCGGCCGCGATCCGGGCGACCGTCTCGGTGATCTCCTCCTCGGCCAGGCTGTCCAGCGACGAGGTCGCCTCGTCGAAGATAAGGAGGCGTGGATTTCGGATCAGGGCCCGGGCGATGGACAGGCGTTGCTTCTCCCCGCCCGAAAGCTTCGTTCCCCCTTCCCCGAGGATCGTGTCCAAGCCCTTGTCCGTCCGGGCCAGGACGGCGCCGAAGGAGGCCTTGTCCAGGGCGGCGAGCATCTCTCCGTCGGTCGCGTCCGGCTTGATGAACAGGAGATTGTCCCGGATCGTCCCGGCGAAGAGCTGCGTCTCCTGGGTGACGAAGCCGATCTGCCGGCGGATCAGGTTGTAGCGGATGTCCCGGACCGAGGTGCCGTCGAACAGGATGTCGCCCTCCCGGGGCCGGTACAGGCCGACCAGGAGCTTCACCAGGGTCGATTTGCCCGAGCCGGACGGGCCGACGAACGCGATCGAGTCGCCGAGCCGGGCCGAGAACGAGATGCCGTCGATGGCGTTCTCGGCCGCGGTCTTGTGCCGGAAGACGACGTTCTGAAACTCGAGGCGGTCGATCGGCCCGACGTCGACCGGCTCCTCGGGACGGTACTCGATCGGCTTTTTCATCAGGGCATCGAAATTGCGGATCGAAGCCTCCGCCTCCCGGTAGGAGACGATGATGTTGCCGAGCTCCTGGAGCGGCCCGAAAATCGTCGTGGTGATGAACTGCATGGAGATCAGCTCGCCCGGCGAGAGGACCTTGCGGAAGATAAGCCACAGGAGGATGAAGAGGATCGACTGCTTGAGGATGTTGATCGTCGTCCCTTGGAAGAAGGAAAGGGTCCGAACCCGGCGGACCTTGTCCATCTCCAGGCCGAAGATGTTCTCGGTCAGACCGCGGAAGCGGACGACCTCGGCTTTCACCAGGCCCAAGCTTTTCACCAGCTCGATGTTCCGCAGCGACTCGGTGATGATTCCGGACATCTTCGCGTTTTCCCGGAAGATGGACCGCTGGACCGTCTTGATTCTACGGCTCAGAAGGCCGGTCATCCCGCCGAGGAGAAGGACGCCGACGGCGAAAACCGGGACGAGGGCCCAGTGCTTCGTGACCGCGTACCAGATGAGGAAGACGAAGCCGACGATCGAGGCGAACAGGACGTTGATGAACGCGTTGATGAACATCTCCGTGTCGCGGCGCGTCCGCTGGAGTGTGGAGACCGTCTCGCCGCTCCGTTGCTCCTCGAATTCCTGGTAGCTCAGCCGGAGGGTTTGCTTCATTCCGTCGTTGAAGATCCGCATCCCGAATTTCTGGACGACCAGCCGGAGGACGTAGTCCTGGAAAGCCCGGGCCAGTCGGGCGGCCATGGCCACACCGACGGCCACGGCCAGCCAGAAAAGCGCCCCGGAGACGAGCTCTTTCTCCGGCTTATGGAGGGAGTTGAGGGCGTACTCGTCGATGATCTTGCCGAAAATCACCGGGTCGATCAGGGCTAGGAGCTGGGCCGCTCCGGCCAAGGCCAGGGTCAGGAGGACGAGCCCGCGGAAGGGCTTGAGGTAGCGCCAGAGAATTTTCATTTTTCTTAACTCCCGCCCTCCCCAAAAGATGAGAAGGGCGGGGCTTCAGTCGGTTTCTCCCTCGCCTTTAAGTCGATGCTCCAGGAGCTCGACGGGCGCGCCGTCGCGGACGATGAAGGCGACGACGACTCCAGGCGAGGGACTGTTCGGCCGGATGAGGACCTCCTCCCCTTCCAGGGCCTGGTCCAGGTCAGCCACTTCGAAAGCGACGTGTGGAACGGTCTTGACCAGGTCCGGCAGCGGGCACCGCGGCCCGTATCGCATCCACTGGATGCCGAACGGATTGCGCTCGTGGTCGGTGCAGTAGGTATCGAACGCCGGCAGGTATTCCTCGCTCTCGCGCGGGACGGACGTCGGGATGCCGAGATGATGATATTTCATGAAGGTCAAATCCTATCGGCCGGTAAGAAGTGTGGATATCATACCGCTAAACGCGATTGAAAAGGAATCCTCGCATTGCCCGCGGCTCCTTGATTTGTTACGATGGCTTCTTAAATAAAGAATTCGGAGGTGGCTCATGTCCAGATTTTTCCGTGTTCTGACCGCGATCGTCCTTTCCGTCTCGATCCTTCCCGGCGTGATCGGCGCCCAAACGAACAAAGACGGAAAACCGGCTTATACGTTCAAGACCATCCGTGAGATCAAGCACACCCCGGTCAAGGACCAATACCGCACCGGGACCTGCTGGTGTTTCGCCACGGTCTCCTTCCTCGAAGCCGAGCTGCTGCGCCTCGGAAAGGGCGAATTCGACCTCTCCGAGATGTTCGTCGTGCGCCACACCTATCCCAAGAAAGCCCTGAACTACGTGCAGCTGCACGGTAACGCCGTTCACCAGCAGGGAGGCCAATCCCACGACGTGATCGATCGGCTGCGCGAATCGGGCATCGTCCCCGAAGAGGTTTACAGCGGCCTGAACATCGGGGAGAAGCGCCACAACCACGGCGAGATGGTCGCCGTTCTGCAAGGCGTCGCCGACGCCGTCTTGAAACGCGGGGGCGGCCGCCTTACGCCCCGCTGGCTCGAGGCCTACGAGGCGGTCCTCGACGCTTATCTGGGCAAAGCGCCGGCCGAGTTCACCTGGAAAGAGAAAACCTATACGCCCCAGACCTTCCTCTCCGACGTTCTGGGTTTGAACCTGGACGATTATATTGAGTTGACCTCCTATGACAGCCACCCTTTCTTCAAAAAATGCCGCCTGGAAATCCCCGACAACTGGAACTACAATTCCGACTATTACAACCTTCCTCTCGATGACCTGGAAGCCGTCGTCGAGAAGGCGATTTCCGACGGCTACACGGTCGCCTGGGACGGCGACGTGAGCGAGCGGGACTTCTCCACGCGCGAGACCGGCTGGGCCCTGGTGCCTGATACGGACTGGGAGGACAAGACCATGGCCGAGCGCGAGAAAAAGCCGGCGGCGCCGGTGAAGGAAAAGGAGATCACCCCGGCGATGCGCACGGCCACCTTCCGCGACTTCACCACCACCGACGACCATCTGATGCACATCGTCGGCCTGGCCCAGGACCAGACCGGCGCCAGGTTCTACTTGATCAAGAACTCGGGCGGCACCGACCGCAAGTATGACGGCTACATGTACATGTCGCGCGCCTACTTCCGCCTCAAGACCACGGCCCTGATGGTCAACAAGAATTCGCTCGCCCCCGATCTGCGGGCCAAGCTGGGAATTTAATCCCGGCGCCGGCGGCCGCTCCGCCGCCCTGGTCTTACAGGCAATCCGGCCGGTCGAGGAGACAGCCGTCGCCGGCCGTCGGAGTTTCCACCTGGATCGTCGCGTGGGCGATGCCGAAGCGATCGTGCAGATGCCGCTGGATCCCGCACAGGGTGTTCGTGTCGAAGGAATCAGCGGCCGCGACCACGTGAACGGTGAGGGCGACCTCCGTCGTGCTCAGGGCCCAGACGTGGAGGTCGTGGATCTGGACGACGTTTTCCAGGCCGGCCAGGTAACCCTTGATCCCGGCGATATCGATGTTTTCGGGAACGGCGTCCAGGGTTAAGTCGAGCGAGCGGCGGAACAGCTTCCAGGTCCCCCAAAAGACGATGACGACGATCGCCAGGCTGATCGCCGGGTCGATCCACGGCCAGCCTTTCAGGGCGATGAGGATTCCGCCGGCGACGACCCCCAGGGAAACGCCGGCATCGGCGGCCATATGGAGAAACGCCGCCTGGATATTCAAGTCGTTCTTTTTCCCGGAGAAAAAGAGAGCGGCCGTGGCCGCGTTGATGACCGCGCCGATCGCCGCGACGAGGATGATCACCGGCCCCCCGACCGGCGCCGGGTGAAGAAGACGGCCGACCGCCTCCCGGGCGATCGCCCCCAGGGCCGCGAGCAGGAGAACGGCGCTGATGAAGGAGGCGACGACCGTGGCCTTGCGGAAACCGTACGTCCGCCGCTCCGTAGCCGCTCTCTGGGCCAGGGCGCCGGCCCCCCAGGCTAAAAGAAGGCTGATCACGTCGCTGAAGTTGTGTCCGGCGTCGGCGATCAGGGCCAGGGATCCGCCCGCCGCTCCCACGCCGCCCTCGGCAAGAACGAACAGGGTATTGAGCGTCACGCCGGCGGCGAAGGCCCGGTGGGAGTCCGGGCGGCGATGGACGCGGCTTCCGGTCATGCCCGGCCTCGCTATTCCTTATCGACGACGGCCAGGCCGCCCGTCGAGGTTTCCTTGTAGCGCGGGGACAGGTCCTTCCCCGTCTGGCGCATCGCTTCCAGGACCTCGTCGTAGCTGATCCGGTGCCGTCCGTCCGAAAGCAAGGCGTACGCCGCGTGGCTGACCGCCCGGGAAGCGGCGAAGACGTTCCGCTCGATGCACGGGATCTGGACAAGACCGTGGAGGGGATCGCAGGTCAGGCCGAGATGGTGCTCGATGCCCATTTCGGCGGCGTTCTCGATCTGGGGGACGGTACCGCCTAGAAGCTGGGCCGCCGCCCCCGAGGCCATGGCGCAGGCCACCCCGATCTCGCCTTGGCAACCGACCTCCGCCCCGGAAATCGAGGCGTTGGTCTTGGCCAAGTTGCCGATCAATCCGGCCGCGGCCAGGGCCCGCAGGATCTCCCTGTCGGAAAAACGGTGCTCTTTCCGCAAATGAGTGAGAACCGCCGGAACGACGCCGGCCGAACCGCAGGTCGGGGCGGTGACGATCACCCCTCCGGCCGCGTTCTCCTCCGCGACGGCCAGGGCATAGGCGAACAGCAGCCCCATCCGCTTCGAATGGCCGGCGAACATCTTGGCCTTCATGAAATAGGACCGGGCTTTGCGAGAGAGACGAAGGTCTCCCGGCAGCGTGCCCTCGGTCTTTAATCCCCGGCGGACGGCCTCGGACATGGCCGCCCAAACCCCGGCTAGGAAATCCCAGATCCCGGGGCCCTCGACCTCCTCGACCGTCTCCCAAAGCGTCCGGCCGTTCTGAACGCAGGATCGGACGATCTCGTCCATCGAGTGCAAGGGGTAAATGGACCGGCGGACGGTGGCCGGCGTTCCGTCGACGATCTCGCCGCCGCCGATGCTGTAGGCCGTCCAAAATTCCTGGACGCGGCCCTCGTCATCCAAGGCCTCGAAGCGGAGGGCGTTGGGATGGAGGGGAAGGCGTTCGGCCGGGCGCCAAACGATCTCGATCTTCCGTCCGCCGAACTCCTCCCGGAGCGTCTCCTCCGTCAAATGCCCCTTGCCCGTCGCGGCCAGGCTGCCGTAAAGGGTGACCCGGTAAGCCGGGGCCGCCGGGACGCGGGCGAGGAACATGTCGGCGGCCGCCCGCGGACCCATCGTGTGGCTGGACGAAGGGCCGGGCCCGATGCGATAAAGCTCCCGGATCGTTTCCATGGATTTACTATAGCCGAGCGGGGGCGGGCCGTCCAGGGGAAGGAGCGCGTTGACGGACCGCGGGAACACGCGTAGGATGGAAGGCTTGGCCGGGCCGGGTTCCGGCGATCATGCGGAGCGAGGTGCAGCTCATGCGCAAGAACAGCGATTCCAAGCTTATTATCTTGGCGGCCGCCGGATTTCTCGCTTTCGCGGCCTTCGCCGCCGCTCAAACAGCGACGGCGCCCGATCCGAAAGCCGTCGCCCTTCGCGGCGCCTACGGCCCCTTTCGGGCGAATAACGACCTTCTGTCCTATGATCTCGACATCCGCGTCGATCCCGAGGCCAAGGCCTGGAGCGGTAAAAACACCATCCGGTTCCGGATGCTCAAGGAGGATGCCCGCATCCAGCTCGATCTT
>JAAZPG010000214.1 GCA_012797375.1 Acidobacteriota bacterium | reverse complement strand
CCGGATCCAGATCGTCGATGAAAAGGAAGGCAAGCTTCTGATCGACGGGATCCCGGTGACGGTTCTGCGGAAGGACCGGAATCCCAAGGACATCCCATGGCGCGATTACGGCGTGGATGTGGTGGCCGATTGCACCGGACAGTTCCTGGATCCGACGGCGGAACCGGACGCGGCCAAGGGATCGCTCCGCGGCCATTTGCAGGGCGGCGCCCGGGTCGTCCTCGCCTCGGCGGCCTTCAAGCTCAAGAACCGGGCCCTGCCCATGCCCGAGGACGCCGTGACCCTGATCTACGGCATCAATCACCGGGCTTTCGATCCGGACCGGCATTCCCTCGTCTCGGCCGCCTCCTGCACGACGACCGCCCTCGCCCATATGATCAAGCCCCTCGTCGACCACGAAAAGACTCGGGCGATCCTGACCGCCTCGGCCTCAACGGTCCATGCGGCCACGAATTCGCAGAGCGTCCTGGACAACGTCCCCAAGGCCGGGGCGAAGGACCTGAGAAAATCGCGCTCCGTCCTCGACAATATCATCCTGACGTCGACCAACGCGGCCGAGGCCCTGGCCCTGGCCGTTCCCGAGGTGAAAGCCATCGGCTTCATGGCCGATTCCATCCGCATCCCGATGAAGACGGAATCGATCATCATCCTGAACGTCACGTTCCAAAATCCCGGAGACGCCGGCGTCCCGGCGATCGACGCCCGGGCGATCAACGAGATCTACCGGCAGGCCGCGGCCCGCGACCCGGAACGGCGCCTGGTGTTCTCCGAGGAGCAGAACGTCTCGGCCGACGTGGCCGGCGTCGACGCCTCGGTCGTCATCGAGGGTCAGTTCAATCACACCCGGACCGCCTTCATCGACATCGACGTGTCGCAGATCTCCGCCCTACCGCCGGAAACCCGGGCCGCTTTTCCCGTCAAGCGCCTGGAGATCCCGGTCGTCCACGCCAAAGTCTTCGGCTGGTATGACAATGAATACGGGAGCTACACGAACCGGATGGGCGACCTGGCCGTCCACATCCAGCAGTCATTGAAGTAAGGCCGGTTCCGTCCGAAACGCGTTTCAGACCTTGGCCGGAACGGCCGGCTCCGGTTCGATCCGGTGGCGGCCGCGATAGACGGCTCCGCTCCAGCCGTCCAGGCTGAGGAAATCGCCGCGGCGGATGACGGCGTCGTGGATCGTCCCCGTTCCGCTTTTTTCATCGACCTTCAGGCTCCGGAGCCCGACAACGCCGACTTTCTTGAGCTGGGGGATAATCACCGCGGCGTGCGAGGTGCTGCCGCCTTTGGCCGTCAGGAGGCCTTCGACTCCCCGCAGCAGGCCGATGTCGTCGGGAACCGTGTCCGGCCGGATCAAGATCAGGGGGACGTTTGGATCCTGTCGGCTGAATTCCTCGATGTCGGCCTCCGAGAAAACGGCCCGGCCGCACAAGGCCCCCCCGCTGATGCCGATTCCGTTGCCGAGGCGGGATTTTTCGAGCTTTTCGGTCCGGGTGAAGACCTTCACCCGGGCGGGTTCCGGCGGCGGCAGATCGCGCGTCTGAAGGATGTAGAGCCCCTCTTTCGTCGCGCTTTCGAAGGTGAATTCGATCTCCTGGTGCTCGAATCCCTTTTCATAGACCAGGGTTTCGGCCAGGCGCTTGAGCTCGCCGTAGACCGCCGGAAACTGGGATTCCAGGGAGATCGGCTCGTCCCGTCCTTCGCTGATTCGCTGCGTTTCGGAAATGGGGTAGGTTTCAACCAAGCCGGTGACGATATCGTCCCCTTGGGCGCCGTGGGTGAAGTCGCCGAACAGGGAAACGGAGCTCGTCAGCCCCTTGGGTTCCCGGGTGAAGATGACCCCCGTCCCGGAATCGCTGTTTAAGTTGCCGTACACCATGGCCTGGACGATGACGGCCGTGCCCCAGTCGCTGGAGATGTTCATCTCCGCCCGGTAGATCTCGGCCCGGGGAGAATCCCAGGATTCGATCACCTTGAAAAAGGCCTTGTCCAATTGCTCCCGGGGATTATCCGGGAGGGTGATTCCGCTTTGGCTCAGACCCTTCCGGTAGGCGAAGGCGATGTCCCGCATCTGTTCCGGCGTGAAATCGAATTTCTTGACGATCCCGAGATCGGCCTTGAACTGGTCGATGGTGTCGTCGAAGAAGTCCCGGTCCATGCCCTCCGACATGCCCCAGAACTGGAGAAACCGGCGGTAACAGTCCCAGGCGGCCCAGGCGTACCTGGGGCGGGCGGCCAGAGCCTCGGCGATTTGATCGTTGAGGCCCACATTGAGAAACGACGTCATCATCCCGGGAGCGGAGATCGCCGATCCGCTCCGGACCGAAAGAAGGAGAGGATTATGGGGATCCCCCAGCTTCTTGCGGGCGGTCTGTTCGAGAATTCTTAATTGCCGGTCGATGCGCTGGTCGAGGTCCCGGCCGATGTTCCGGTCGCTCCGGATGGCTTCTTTGCAGCGGAAGACTTCCGTCGTCAGGATGAATCCCGGGGGGACGGGAAATCCGAAGGAGTGCAATTTTTTCAGGAAATATCCCTTGTTTCCGAGGAGGATTTGGTCGTCCCGGGGACCCATTTTTTCCCCGATCGGGACGACGGCGGCCCCGGGATCGTAGCTCATCAGGACGTTGCGGAGATGCGCTTGGTCCTTGAATTTCTCCTCCTCGGCGCAGAGCGTCCGGAGGATGGTGCTGACGAAATTGTCGATCGTCTGCAGGCCGAAGGACGAGGCGATCAGCGAGCGGATGAAGTTTTCGGTCCGGATGTAGATCTCCTCCTCTTCCTTGTCCGGACTGGGGCGTTCCTCTTGGGGGAGAGCGGCCAGGACCTGACGGATGACGAGCGGCAGTCGGGCCCGGTGGGCGTCGATGAAATAAACGTGGATGACGTCTTGGACGCCCTTGGAGATGAATTGGAAGATGTCGGTGTATTGGGCCATGCTGAACCGCGGAGCCTTGAGGGCTCCTTCGAGGAGACGGACCTTGGACGTCAGGCCCTCGGTCGCGATCCCCTCCAAGGCGAGGACCTTCAGAAAGATCACGAGGAAGCGGTGGATTTCGACCAGCGTGCTCCGGGTGATGAAGCGGAGATTCACCGGGGCGAGGGCGTGCTCGAGCTGGACGTCGGCCAGGCTTTGGAGCTTGAGGTAGAGACGGAGGGCGTCGAATTTCTCCTCGCGGTAGGTGCCGTAGACGGACGGGATCCCGACGGCGATGTGCCGCTTTTCGTAGAGATCCTCCAGCGCCTCGGTCTTTTTGGGGGAGAGGAAGCGGTCCTTCAGGATCTCGAGGAATTCCAGGAGAACCGCCAGGGCCGGGCCGGGCGTTTGCCGGGCCAAGGCCCGCTTCAAAATGTCGATTTTCCGGCGGTCGAACAAGAAGGAGGCGTCGAGATCCTTGAGGACGTCCTGATGCTGGACGAAATACTTGCGGTGGAGGAGCTGATAGAGACGGAGGAACAGGGCCGCCTTCTCCTTGTCCGGCTCGGGAACGTCCGGGATTTCCCGGACGGTTTTGAGGATTTTCATCTGGTCCCAGGCGAGCGTTTCCCGGAGATCGCCGCCGGCCTCCCGCGACACTCCGGCCATCACCCGGTGAAGGCCGTCGTAGAATGGCCCGGAGGGCTGGAGCGCGTCGTAGATCTCCGCCGGGAGGAACGGCTTCATTCCTTCCTTTCGGCCCGCCGCCCAATATTCCAGGACGGCTTCGCAGAAGGGGACAAGCGTGCTGTTGCACTCCACGTGAGTCTGTTTCCGGATGAAGTGGATGAGCGGATCCTCCCGAAAGCAGAGGGCGTCCAGGCGGGTCGTATTATCCCGGAGCTCGCCGCCGGCGTTGATGTCGTTGAAATACACCGGGAAGAGGCGGGCCAATTGAAGAACCAGGTTGTGGGCCGGGGTGATGTCGGCGTTGAGAAGGGCGGAAATGTCCTTCTGGAGGAGGTCGGCGTCGAAGGCCATGGGCGAAATCCTGTTCAGGTGTTGAAGGCGGT
>JAAZPG010000213.1 GCA_012797375.1 Acidobacteriota bacterium | reverse complement strand
TCCGCCCGTATTTATCCCGGCCGGCGTAGATGCCCTTTTCCGTCAGGACAAGAACCGAGCACGAGCCCTCGATCGAGTCCTGGAGGTTGCGGATTCCGGCTTCGAACGAATCCTCCTGGTTGATCAGCGCGGCCGCCAGTTCCGTCGGATTGACCCCCCCGCCCATGGATTCGGCGAAGTGAATGCGCCGCTCGCGGAAAACCCGGCGGACGAGCGCGTCCATGTTTTTGATCGCGGCCACGGTGACGACGGCGAATCGTCCCAGATGGGAATGAATCACGATCGGCTGATTGTCGGAATCGCTGATGACGCCGATGCCGAGGTTCGCCGTCAAGCCGCCGAGATCGGGATCGAACTTCGCCCGGAACTGGGTGTTTTCGATGTTGTGGATCGACTTGACCAAGCCCTCGGGCCGGACGACGGCGAGCCCGCCCCGCTTCGTTCCGAGGTGGGAATGGTAATCGGTCCCGTAAAACAGGTCGGAAATGTTCTCGGCCCGGCTCGCGACTCCAAAAAATCCGCCCATGGGGCCTCCTTGAATCACCCCGCCTCATTCGCGAAAACATCCTCTGAATCGGCCGAGGCGACATCCGCGCTTCCCGTGAATTCCTCCCGGCGCCCGGCTCGTGAATTAGGCGGGATAAGTCCTCATTCTAGTCCGATTGGAGCCGCTGTCAAGGCGAAGCGAATCCCGGGGACGCGCCCCTGGATTCTTCCTTTGTTCGGCCTCCCGGTGACCGTTTCGAAGCTTCGACAGCCGGCGGGAGCCGGCCCCGACGGAAACGGATCCTGCGGCGGCGGAAGCCCCTGGCGAGCGGCTTGGTTCTCAAGGGAGGGGGGATCGAGATTCCTCGAACGCCCGGACGAGAGCTTGATGGTCATCCCCCCCGATCGCCCCGACGGTTCTCAAGGTATCGGCGATCCACCGGCCCTTGAACCGCATCCAGCGGTCGTTTTTCCGCGGATCGGACCGCAGCGGCCGCGGGATGACGGCCGTCAACCGGACCATTTCCTCGAGAGTCAAGGCGGCGACGTCCTTTCCAAACCAGTGCCGGGCCGCGGCCGCCGCTCCGAAAATCCCCGGCCCCCACTCGATGACGTTCAAATAGAGGTGAAAGATCCGGTTCTTGGGCAGCGTCCTCTCCAAGCGTTGGGCGATCAGGAATTCCCGGAGCTTTCGGACCGGGGACTTGGCCGGGGACAAGTAGAGATTCTTAGCCAGCTGCTGGGTGATCGTGCTCCCGCCGCGGACGAAGCGGCCTTCCTTGAGGTCCTTCTTGAAAGAGGCTTTGAGCTCGGCGAAATCAACGCCCTGATGGTCGTAAAACGACGCGTCCTCGCTGACGAGGACGCTTTTTTTCAGGAGCGGGGGAATCCGGTCGAAGGCGATCCAATGGATCCGGACGACGAGGGTTTTCCCTTGGGCCCGGGCGTCGGCCTTCCGGCGCTCGATGAGGGCGGTCGACTTGGGGTTCTCCGTCTTCAGATCCGCCACGTCCGGCAGGGTCAGCCAAACCATCCCGGCGAAAACGATCAGCAAGGCCGCGCCCGCGGCGGCCGCCTTACCGAAGACATGCTTTTTTTTCGGCCGGGGAGAGCCGTTTTCCGTTCCGCTCATGGGCTGAACCGCGTCCGGGGATATTATACGCCCGACTCCCGGGGAGAAACCAGCGGCCGGGTAGACGGCCGTCGATTCCTCCCGTGTCCTGGCCGTCCCTCCGGATCATCCGCCGGGGGGGCGGGAGCTTTTCCTTGCGCCTTCTCCCTCAAAAAGGCCCGCGCGGCCTGGCGTTTTTTCGGTCCGCCCGCCCCCTTCTCATAAGAGACGGCAACCTGAATCCTTTTTCCTGCGTAGTGGAAGAAGGAGTTGTCATTCATGGGCGTCAAGATCATCCGGAGGATTTCGAGCGAGGCGGATCCGCGCGGCGGACGTCGCGCGGATCTCCTCGTTTTTGACGCCGGCTTCGCGGCCGGATGATGAGAACTCCTTCCCGCGATCTTTCAGCCTCGGTCAAGGAGAAAATATTGTGAAAAGAACGTTCCTGATCATCGGCTTTCTGATTTTTTTATTCGCCTGTCTTTGGGCCGGAGCTTTTCCGTCGGCCGCAGCGGAACAAGAGACTCCGGAGACCTCCGGGCTCCAAGAGCTTCGTCTCCGCGTTTCGTTCACCGCGGAGGTGAGCCCGTCGCCCGTGTCCGGGCGGATTATCATCGGGTTTCACCGGGACCCTTCAGCCCCCATC
>JAAZPG010000212.1 GCA_012797375.1 Acidobacteriota bacterium | reverse complement strand
GGCGGCTGCTTTTTCCTTCGCCCGCCGCTCCCTCCGGTCCTTCCGCTCCTTCCCGAAGAAAAAGGCGACGGCGATGCCCAGGCTGTAAAGCGCCAGCATCGGGACGGCCAGGATGCTCTGGCTGATCATGTCGGGCGTCGGGGTGATGATCGCGGCGATGACGAAGATGACCAGGACCGCGTACTTGAACTTGCGGACCATCCATCGCGAGGTGATCAATCCCATTTTCGATAAGAACAGGATGAGGATCGGCAGCTCGAAGACGAGGCCGATGCCGACGAGCATCTTGATGGTCAGGTTGAAGAAGTCGTTGACCGTGATCACCGCTTGGAAATCCGAGCCGAGCTGGAGGAAGAACCGGCAGGCGAACGGGTACGCGATGTAATAAGCGAACGCCGCCCCGCCGATGAAGAAGACGGAGGTGAAGAGGACGAAGGGAAAGACGTATTTCTTCTCCTTTTGGTAGAGACCGGGAGCGACGAATTTCCAGAGCTGGTAGAAGATGTACGGCGAAACGGCGAACAAGGCCGCCAGGAACGAGACCTTGATGTAGAGCATGAAGGGCTCGGTCAGCGTCCGGAAGGCGAGCTGTTCGCCCTCGGGCAGAAACCGGGTCAGGGGGCGGGAGAGAAAATGGAAAATGTCCTTGCTGAAGATGTAAGCCGGGAAGACGGCGATGAAGAGGGAAAGCACCGAGCGGAAGAGACGGGTCCGGAGGTCTTCGAGATGCTCGAGGAAGGTCATCTCGTCAGGAGCTTTTCGAGTCTTCCCCATTCCCCGAAAGATCCTTCCTGAGATCGGCTTCGCGCAGGTCCTTTTTGAGGTCGGCTTGGAGGGATTTGAATTCCTCGACGCGGATCTGCTCTTCGAATTTTTCCTTGATGTCTTCAGTGGATTTTTTGAATTCCCGGACAGCCTTGCCGATGGTCCGGCCGATTTCCGGGAGCTTGCGGGGGCCGAAAATGAGCAAGGCGAGCCCCATGATGACGATCAGTTCCGGCAAGCCGATATTTCCGAACATGGGCGTTTCTGATTTTCGGGAAAGCCTTCAAAATATAGACCGGGAATCAGGGGAAGTCAAGAACCGTGCCTTTACTTAGGCTCGCCCGGCGTGATAAGATTTGCCGTCGGAAATTCATGAAAAACAAGACGTTATTCCTTCTCCTGGGGGCCGGCATTCTGTTCGGCGCCGCCGTTCGTCCGGGGGATCCCTGGGTGGAAGGGCGGGAGAAGGTCGGGGCCATGGCCGGCCTGATTCAAGCCGAATATTTCCGAACGGCGGAGGCGGACAAGATGGCCCGGGCGGCCGTCCGGGGGATGCTCGAGACGCTCGATCCCCATTCGTATCTGCTTGATCCGGACAACCTGGCCCGGATGTCCGAGGAGCAGCGGGGGGCCTATTTCGGCCTGGGAATCCAGATTCAGAAGCACATGGACAAGCTCGTCGTGATCGCTCCGATCGAGGGCACGCCCGCCTGGAGGATGGGCCTCCAAGCCGGCGACACTATCACCCATATCGAGGGCGAAAGCACGGTCTTGATCTCGGCCAACGACGCGGTCTCCAAGCTCCGCGGCCCCAAGGGGACCAAGGTCGCGATCACGGTGGCCCGCGAGGGGCTGGAAAAGCCGTTCGATCTGACGATCACCCGGGAGGAGATCCCCCTGTATTCGGTCCCCTACGCCTTTATGCTCGACGGGGCCACGGGGTACGTTTTTATCCGCTATTTCGCCGAGAACACGACCGCCGAGCTGGAGGCGAAGCTTGAGACGTTGAGAAACGCGGGGATGAAAAACCTGGTCCTCGACCTGCGGGGCAACGTCGGCGGACCCTTGTTCCAGGCGATCGGCGTCGCCGACGAATTTCTCGCCCGGGGCGAGTCGATTGTCTCGATCCGGGGACGGAATCCCGATTTCGACCGTCAATATCCGGCGACCCGCAACGGCCAGTATGAAGCCGTTCCCCTGGTCGTTCTCATCAGCCAAGGGAGCGCCAGCGCGTCGGAGATCGTCGCCGGGGCGGTGATGGATCACGACCGGGGTCTTATCCTGGGCGAGGATTCCTGGGGCAAGAGCCTGGTCCAAAAGATGTTCCCCCTCTCCGAGGATACGGCCATGGCCTTGACCATCGCCCGCTATTACACGCCGAGCGGCCGCTCCCTCCAGCGAGACTACTCTCACCTGGACGATTATTTCCTCGACACCAAGGTCCTCGCCGAATCGGACCGGGAAGTGAAATACACGGACAAGGGCCGCAAGGTCCTGGGGCAGGGGGGCATCACCCCGGACCTCACGGTCGTCTTCAACCTTCTGCCGTATACCGCCGAGCTCCGCATCCGCGGCGCGTTTTTCGCTTATGCCCGAAAATTCACGTCCCGCCAGACGCCCCTGTCCAAGAAATTTGTCTTTCCAGCGGATGGAAACGCCGCCCGGCCGGCCCCGGGGATGATTCAGCTCAGTCGAGTCTTTCTTGCCGATGCGGCCGTTCTGGAGGATTTCCGGGCTTTTTTGATTGAGAACAAGATGCCGGCCGACGAAACAAAATTCAAGGAAGCCGCGGTCGAGGTCAAGCGCGAGCTCGAGCGGGAAATCGCTTCCCTGCTTTGGGGGGGCGAGGAGGGTTGGCGGGCGTTCGAGAAGAACGACCCGGTGATTCTGAAAGCGCTCGAGGTCATGCCCGAGGCGGCGAGGATGATCCAATGAACATCGCCCTGGCTTCCGACCATGCCGGTTTCGAAATGAAGGAAATGATCGCCCGGTTTTTGACCGGGCGGGGCGTGGATTTCGCGGATCTCGGGTCGCGGGCGGGAGAATCGGTGGACTACGTCGATTACGCCGCCGCGGCCGCCGAGGCCGTCCTGGCCGGAACCTGCGACCGGGCGATCCTGGTTTGCGGAACGGGGATCGGCATGGCCATGGCGGCCAACAAGTTTCCGGGCATCCGGGCGACCGTCTGCTGGACGCCGGCGACGGCCGAAATGGCCCGCCGGCACAACAACTCCAACTGCCTGACCCTGGGTGGACGGATTTTGGACAACCAGACCGCCTTGGAAATCGTCCGGGTTTGGCTCGAGACGCCTTTTGACGGAGGCCGGCACGAACGCCGGCTGGCCAAGATCGCCGAAATTGAAAAGAAATCCTGCGGTTGCTGAAAGGCCGCCGTTGAGTAATGTGATTGAGGAGGACGTGATGACTATGCCGCTGTCGGAAAAAACCGCAAAGCTCGTGGACCGCATCGAACGCAACAGCCTCTGGCGCCAACGGGAATGCCTCAACCTCATTCCCTCGGAATCGACGCCCTCGCTGCTCGTGAAAATATGCGAGATGGCCGATCCGTCGGGCCGATACGCCGAGCACCGGACGATGAAGGGCGAGGAAGTCTATTTTTACCAGGGGATCGATTTCATCAAGGACGTTGAAATTGAAGCCCGCCGGGAGCTAGCCGCCTTTTTCGGCTGCGTCGACGTCGAGCTCCGGCCCGTCAGCGGGCAGATGGCCAACGAGATCGTTTTCAAGGGCGTCACGAAGTTCCTGAACCGGGGCCGGGCCGAGGGCCAAGTCTCCCGCCGGATGCGCTTGGTGATGAACAACGACCTGGGCAAGGGAGGCCATCTCAGCTCCCAGCCGATGGGCGCGCTTTATAATTGGATCGAGGAAGATCCGGCTACGGGCAAGGAGAACGTGGTCAACTTTCCCGTCCGGAAAGACAACCCCTACAAGATCGACCTTGAGGCGCTGGCCGCGCTTCTCGAGGTCAAGAAGCCCGAGCTGATCGTCTTCGGCAAGAGCATGTTCCTTCATCCCGAGCCGGTCGCCTTCGCCGCCGGGATCGTCAAGGACTGGCCGAAGCGCCCGGTGATCATGTACGACATGGCCCACGTCCTGGGCCTTTACGGGGCCTTTCAGGAGCCGTTTCAGGACGGCGCCGACATCGTGACCGGGAGCACCCACAAGACCTTCTTCGGTCCCCAGCGCGGGCTCGTGGCCGGAAACATCGCTCCGTCCTCGCCGCTGAAAAATCTCTGGACCGACATCCGTGGCCGGGCTTTCCCCGGCTCGACTTCGAATCACCACCTGGCCACCCTGCTGGGTCTCCTGATGGCTTCTTATGAGATGAACGCCTTCAAAAAGGAGCTTCAGACCGCGGTCCGGGCCAATGCCAAATCATTCGCCGCCTCGCTCAAGGCCCAGGGCATTCCGGTCGAGGGCGACCCGGCCGACGGATACACGGACACCCACCAAGTGATCATCCGGGTCAGCTCCTTCGGTCCCGGCATGGAGATCGCCCGCCGGCTGGAGGACAACAACATCGTGACGAACTACCAGGCCCTCCCCGACGACGAGACGTTCCTCGTTTCGAGCGGCATCCGGATGGGGGTCCAGGAAATGACCCGGTTCGGAATGACGGGGAAGGATTTCGACGTCGTCGCCGGCTTGATCGCCGACTGCGTCATCCGCAACCGCCGGGTCAAGGACGACGTCGCGGCGTTCCGCCGGAAGTTCTCCGAGATGAAGTACTGTCTGCCGACCGCGGAAGCCGTGCCCTTGGCCGCCCGCGTCTTCGCCGCGGCGATGCCGGCCTCAAACATCGGCCGGGCGTTCGCCGAGGCCGTCGGGCGCGTCTCTTAAGCCGTCCCTTCGGGAAGGAGCGGAACGATGAAAGCCTTGGTGGTCGGGTCGGGCGGCCGGGAACACGCGCTGGCTTGGAAAATCGCCAAGAGCCCGAAGATCTCGAAAGTCTTCTGCGCTCCGGGCAACGGCGGAACCCGGCTGGTGGCCGAAAATGTTCCCATCTCGGAAACCGATATCCCGGCGCTGGCCGATTTCGCGGTCAAGGAGGAGATCGACCTGACGGTCGTCGGCCCGGAAATCCCCCTCTCGCTGGGGATCGTCGATGAATTCGAGAAGCGCGGCCTCCGCATTTTCGGCCCGTCCAAGAAGGCGGTCGAGCTGGAGGCCAGCAAGGTCTTCGCCAAGCAGTTCATGGACCGGCACCGCATCCCGACGGGGAAGTTCCGGATCGCCGATTCCCCGGAGTCGGCCCGGGCCGTGCTGGCCGGGGGGGAATTCGGCTTTCCGGTCGTTCTCAAAGCCGACGGCCTGGCCGCCGGCAAGGGTGTCCTGGTCTGCCGCAATGAGGAAGAAGCCGAGGCCGGGGTGAAGGAGATCATGGTCGAGAAGCGGTTCGGCGGCGCCGGAGGGCGGATCCTGATCGAGGAGTTTCTCCGGGGCCGCGAGGTTTCTTTCATCGTGATCGCCGACGGGGCCAAAGCTATTCCCCTGGTGACGACGATGGACCACAAAACCGTCTTTGACGGCGGAAAGGGGCCGAACACGGGAGGGATGGGGTCGATTTCCCCCTCGCCCTTCTTGGACCGAAAGATGTACGCCCGAATCATGTCGACGATCATCCTCCCGACGGTCACCCGGATGCTCGAGGAAGGGCGGAAATACAAGGGCGCTCTCTACGCCGGCCTGATGCTGACGGCCGACGGACCCAAGGTCTTGGAATACAATTGCCGGTTCGGCGACCCGGAAACGCAGCCCCAGATGCTCCGTCTCGAAAGCGATTTCGTCGATCTCCTTATGGCTTCCATCGCCGAGGATATCCTGGCCGACGAAGTGACCTGGAACCGCCGGGCCGCGGGCTGCGTCGTCCTGGCTTCGGGAGGGTATCCCGGATCCTATGAGAAAGGCAAGACCATCCAGGGGCTGGAGGACGCCGATCGCCTGGGAGCGGTCGTTTTCCATGCCGGCACGAAGTTCGAAAAAGGCCGGTATCGGACCGAAGGCGGCCGGGTGCTGGGCGTCTGTGCCGCCGAACCGCGTCTGTCGGAAACGATGAACCGGATTTACCGGGCCGTCGAAAAGATTTCGTTCGAGGGGATGCACTACCGGCGCGACATCGGGGCGTTCGAATCCGCCCCGTAATCCGGCCGGGGCTTGAGAGGAGGAGAATCATGGATGTCGTGATCTTGATCGGCTCCGCGTCGGACCTGGACGTCGCCGGGGAAGCGCTCGAGATCCTGAAGCAATTCGGCGTGACGCATGTTCTGGAGGTCACGTCCGCCCACCGTTCGCCGGAGAGGACGATCGAGCTCATCCGCCGCTTCGAGGACGGCGGGGCCGAGGTTTTTATCGCCGTCGCCGGAAAGGCCGCCCACTTGGCCGGGATCGTCGCCGCCCATACGATCCGTCCGGTCATCGGCGTTCCGGTCGAAAGCGGGGGGCTTGGCGGGCTCGACGCGCTTCTCTCCACGGTCCAAATGCCCAAGGGCATTCCCGTGGCGACGATGGGAACGGGAAAATCGGGCGCGGCCAACGCGGCCCTGCTGGCCGTCCAGATTCTCGCCCTGAAGAGCCCGGACCTCCGAACCCGGCTCGCCGCCCACAAAGCCGGAATGGCCGCCCAGGTCGAAGCCGATTCGAAAAAAGCCCGCCAGAGTCTATGACCTCGTTTTTCATCCATCCGTTCGGCTGCCGCGTCAATCAGGCCGAGGCGTTCGACTGGGCGGCGGCGCTCCAGAAGAAAGGCTGGCGGCTGGCCGAAGAGGATTCGCAGGGCGAGATCGTTATCATCAACACCTGCACCCTGACCGCCCGGGCCGACCGGGACGGGCGCCGGTACATCCGCAAAATCGCTCAGGAGAATCCCCGGGCGCGTCTCGTCGTCACCGGCTGCCTGGCCGAGCGCGATCCGGAGGGCGTGAAAGCTCTGCCCGGCGTTTGGCGAGTCGTCGCCAACGCGGACAAGGATGCGCTTGCCGGACAGTGCGCCGCCGGGGAGTCGCCGGAGACGGCGGTCCGGGCCGAAGAGCCGGTTTCTTATCGTGTCCGGGCGCTGGTCAAAGCCCAGGACGGCTGCGATATGGCTTGCGCGTTCTGCGTCATTCCCTCCGTGCGGGGGCGGAGCCGCAGCGTCCCGGTCCTGGACCTTTGGACGCGCGTCGAGGAGTTAGTCTCCGCCGGGTATGCGGAAATCGTCCTGGCCGGAATTCACCTTTGTTCTTATGGGCGGGACCTCCGGCCGCCGTCCTCTCTCCTTGAGCTTCTTTCCGGAATCGAGGAGCTTCCGGGGGATTTCCGCCTTCGCCTGAGCTCGCTTGATCCCCGGCTCCTTTCCCGCCCCCTCCTGGATTTCCTGACCGGATCGCGGCGGATCGCGCCGCACTTCCACCTGTCCCTCCAGCACGGGGCGGACCGGATTCTGCGGTTGATGGGACGCGAGAGCACGAACGCGTCCTATCGCGAACTTTGCGCCGAGCTCGAGCGGCGATCCCCGGAAGCGAACCTCGGGGCGGATATCATCGTCGGTTTTCCGGGCGAGACCGAACGCGACTACGAGGAGACGGTCCGGCTGCTCGAGGAATCCCCTTTGGCTTATGCCCACGTTTTCTCCTATTCCGCCCGCCCCGGGACCAAAGCCGCGGAACGGCCGGCCGTGGATCGGGCGACGGTCAAATCCCGGGCCGACCGGCTGCGCCGCCTGTCCGGAAGAAAAAACCTCGCCTATCGGCGCCGGCTGATCGGACGGACGCTTCCCGGCGTCGTCATCCAGTCGAAACCGGGCGGATTGGAGGTCCTGACGTCCAACTACGTGGACGTGCTTGTCTCCGGGGCGGCCGCGCCCTTGGGATCGCCGGTCCACGTCCGCATCGCCGCCGCCGGCGAGCGGGACACGACCGGAGAACTCCGAGGCCGGGACGGCTTCCGCTCATGACCCGCATCGCCGTCCTGCCGGATGCCCTCGCCCGGAAAATCGCCGCCGGCGAGGTGATCGAACGGCCGGTGTCCGTGGTCAAGGAGCTTGTCGAAAACGCCCTGGACGCGGGGGCTTCGGCCGTGGCCGTCGACCTCGCGGCCGGGGGGAAATCGCTTCTCCGCGTCCGAGACGACGGCTGCGGGATGAGCCGGGAGGACGCGGCCTTGGCTCTCGTCCGCCACGCCACGAGCAAGATTTCCAAGGAAGACGATCTGTTCGCCATCGCTACCCTCGGGTTCCGGGGAGAAGCTCTGGCTTCCATCGCCGCCGTCTCCCGGCTGACTCTCCGCACCTCCGAGGGAGGCGACGAGCCCGGCACCCTTGTCGAGAGCGAGCCCGGCGGCGCCTTCCAGGTCCGGGATTCGGCTTTCCCGCGGGGGACGGAAGTCGAGGTCAGGGATCTCTTTGCCAACCTTCCCGCCCGGAAAAAATTCCTGAGGAGCGATTCCTCCGAGCTTGGGTTGATCGTCAAGATGCTTACGAACATCGCTTTGGCCCGTCCGGGGCTGCGCCTGATTGTCCGTCATGGCGCCCGGACCGTCCTGGATTGCCCGCCGGCGGCCGGCCTCCGGGAGCGGCTTTTTCAGCTCTTCGGCAAGGACGCTCTCGATAAGATGATGGAGGCGGACCTGGCCGACGGTCCGGTTCGAGTTTCAGGTTACGTCTCTCGTCCGCCGTACGGACGCCCGAACCGCGGCCGCCAGGCTTTTTTCGTCAACCGCCGGCCGGTGCGGGACAAGATCCTTTCGGCCGCTCTCCAACAGGCCTTCTCCGGACTTCTGGAAAAAGGGCTATTCCCGGAGGCGTTTCTCTTCGTCGACGTTCCTCCGGGCGAAGTCGACGTCAATGTCCATCCGGCCAAAACCGAGGTCCGGTTCAGGGACGCCCAGCTCTTTTTCCCCCTGCTTCGGAGGGTGGTCGAGAGGGCCCGGACCCGGGTTCTGGGGGTGAGGGATCTTTCCGAGATCCTGGCGGACGGGGCCGGAGTCCCGCCGGGCGGAAGGCCGGCCCCCGCCGGAACGGAGAATGGAGAGGGCGCCGGGCCGGAAAGGGAGGAGCCCGAATGTTCCGGCGTCGGCGAGGGGGGCCGGACATACATCCGGGGAACGGATTTCGCGGATTTTCCCGCCGCCGGAGTCCTTCCGCGGGCGGCGGAATCCCCCCAAGTCCTGGGACAGCTTGGATCGGCCTACATTTTGGCCGAGGAGGCCGGCGATCTTCTCATCATCGACCAGCACAACGCCCACGAAAGGGTGATCTATGACCGTTACGTTGAAATCGACCGGGAAAGGAAATGGCCGGTTAAAATGAGCCTCCTTCCCCTCGTTTTCGAGCTTTCCCCGGTTCAGGAAATCGGCCTGGAGGAAGCCGGGCCGATGCTTCGCTCCTCGGGCTTCCGGGTCGAACCGATGGGCGGGCGGAGCTACGCCCTCCGCGAGTATCCCGATGTTTTCCGGCCGGAGGAAGCCTTGTCCGTTGTGCTGGCCGCCGCCGACGAATCCAAGAAAGGGGCGCCCGCGCCGGCCAAGGACCGGCTCCTGGCGGCGATGGCCTGCAAGTCGGCGGTCAAAGCGGGGGAATACCTGCCGCGCGAAAAAATGGAATTCCTCGTTCGAGAGCTTTTCCGGTCGGCCAATCCCGGCGTCTGCCCCCACGGCCGACCCATCGTCGTCCGCATCCCCCGCTCCCAGATCGAGCGCGGCCTTCGACGGCCGGTCTCGGATCCCGCCTCCTAACCCGCACGATTTATAAATCTTTTAAGATTCTTCTTTCTCGCTTTTATTTTATTAAAAGGAAAATAGGATGATTTACCTTTCGGGCAAGCCGATGGAACCGCCTCTGCTTCGTTGCGAAGGGCTTGAGGGGGACGCAGGCATCCCGGCTTGTGAAGAAAGCAGGCGAAACGCCGGGCGGAGACTCCCGATCCGAACCCGTTTTCTTTCCCCGGAAGCGCGTCTTTTCATCAAGGGCCCCGGTTTGACGATGCCCGGGCTATCTGCTATAAAAATCGGGGACACGCGCCCCGTCCCGGAAAAAGGGCCGCGTCTTCCTTTGCGCGGGGAGTGGCGCAGCCTGGTTAGCGCGCTTGCCTTGGGAGCAAGAGGTCGACGGTTCGAATCCGTCCTCCCCGATTTTTTTTCGGAATGGCCTCAAGCGCCGGTCCGGCGCGCCTGTAGCTCAGGTGGATAGAGCAGCTGCCTTCTAAGCAGCGGGTCGGGAGTTCGAGTCTCTCCAGGCGCGCTTTTTATTCCGCGGAAATTCCGCCGGTTTTTTGGATTCGCGGAGCGCCGCAACGGCCGCGATAAGAGGCCGTTTCGCGCCCGCTCCGCGCCAAGGATCGATCGAGTAGGCCTCCCGTTTCGACGTCCCGCGCCGCGGACCGGCGTTAAAACTCTCTGAGGCACGGACGCCGGACGAACCTTGGTTACGGTGGATTCAGAACCCCGGGAATTCCCCCGTCTCGGGCGGCCCGGCCGGGAAAGGTCGGGGCGTTAAGGCGGAGAACAATCCTTCCTTTTCGAAGTAAGCGGCCATTTCCTCGACGGCCTGCCGGAAGGTGCGTTTGGGACGATATCCAAGATCGCGTTCGGCGTTTTCATGCGTGTAGAAAAGAGGCTGGGAGCCGGCCTTAACCATGGCCCGGCTGAGGAGGCAGGGCCTTCTCCGGACCGCGGCGACGAGCTCGGAAGCGCGGGCCGCCGCCCAGGCCGGCCCCGAGGGAACGATCATCGAGGGCCGCTTGATTTTTTTCTCGGGATACCGCCGGCCGAGAACCTCGGCGATGGTCCGGGCGACGTCCGTAAAATGGAGATCGTCCTTCCTCGGGCCGTTGATGATGTAAGCGCTGCCGGCGGCCGCCGAGACCAGGCACAGGAGATGGCCTTCGACGACATCCATCACGTGAGTCGCGGAAAAGCCGCCCTTGAGGATCCCCGGCATGGCGCTGTGGTAGATCCGGAGGAGGTAAATCCCGTTGCCGCCGAGAACGTCGTAAGGGCCGAAGCACGTCCCCGGAAGAACCGAGACGACGTTGAGGCCGTGGTCACGGACGTAGCGGTTCACGAGCTCCTGGGCGGCCAGCTTGGAATCGAAGTAGCCGATTCCGATCCTCTTTTCCCAAGGTGATGACCGGCGCTCGCGGACCATGTCGATAAACGACAGAGTCTCCTCCCGGGAACGAAAGGCGTGCAGCCTCGGCCGGTTGGTGTAGGGATCGGAATTCTCGAAGTTGCCGGCGGATCCGGCCGGGTTCGGAACGCCGAGGACGTTGACGGTGCTCGTAAAGGACGTTTTCTTGATGGTCGGCGATCGCCGGACGGACTCCAAAAGGTTGCGTGTCCCCTCCACGTTGATCATCCATTGAAGCCTCTTGCTCCGCGGATCAAACGAGGTCGAGGCGGCCGCATGAAAGACATAATCGATCCCCGCGCAGGCCCGCTCGACGTCGTCCGGGTTGAGGATGTTCCCCGGCGCGTAATCCAAACCGGGGATGTCGCGGAGCGACCGGGTGGTCGAACCTTGGAGATAGAATACGCGGATGGCGGCCGGGTCCATGGCCAGGTTTTGGACAAGGTGATGGATCAAGGCGCTTCCGAGATGACCCGTCCCCCCCGTGACGAGAACGCGTTTTTTTTTGAAGAATGCCTTCATCGCGGAGCTTGCTTCGTCAGGGAAAGATGTCCTGGATCGTAAAATCAACCCAAAAAAGACCGAAAGCGTTGGGCACGACCGCCCGGATGGCATCCCCGATATTCCGGGGCGGGTCGGCCAGCAAGCTCCACCAAGGCTTATCGGCCTCGTATCCGAACTGGAATCCAACCGAGCTCGGCCAGAAATGCTCGCCCCAGGCCTTGAATTCACTCGCCATCTGGCCCAATGAGCCGAATTGCTGGCTGTCATTGATGAACCAGAGCCCGAGCCGAAAGCGGGGCGGCATTTTGTCGATAAGCCAGTGCTTCAGGAAAAGGGTATAGGCCGGGTTATAGGATCGGACCCGGAGACTCCAGAGCAAGGCGCTCAGGTCGTTCACGCGCCTGCCCTCGGGGTGGGCCGAATCCGTTTTGTACCATTCGACGTCCACGCCGACGCCCTTGACGCAGGGATGATGGCCGTAGCGGCGGAGAATGAGGTCGATGAGCTTCGGGACCGAGGCCCGGCCGGGCTCGACCTGGAGCCAAACCGAGAGATCCAGGGCATCAAAGAAGCTCAAGGCGGCTTCGTTCTGGTCTTCGTCGAGGAAATGAATAGAGGGATAATCGCCGCCCGGAGAAGGAAAGTTCAACCCGCAATCGCCGTTGTCGAGGAAGACGCCGACGATCCAGACGCATCCCATGCCGGCGCCGGGAAAGCGGGAAGCCATTCCCGCGCCGACGGACGCCCAATACGCGGGGTCCGGGAAGGGATCGACCCCGTAGCGCGAGGCCCGGAATCCGGCCAGGAGACGGTCGGTCGCGACGTCGAGGATCACTTTGATCTTCAAAGGCGAGTTGACCGCGAACTTGGCCTTGATCATGAACGAGCTTTCGTATCTCCCCGGCTCAAGGCCGGCGGGATCGACGGTGACGGTCACGGTGCCGTCATTCACGCCTGAAAGGGGACTGATCTTGAGCCAGGGCGCGCCGCCGGAGATCCGCCAGCTCAGCGTCGCGCCGCCGTTGTTGAAGATGCGGATAATCGTGGCCTGGGGCCCGGCCGAGGGATTCGTGTGGCAATGAATCGAGCTCGCATCGCATCCGATCTTCGGACGAAGATAAGCGCCGGCGGCCGCCGCCAACAGCAACACACCGGCGATCACACGCCCGAAAGCCCCGATGTTCATGGTTCCCTTCTCCCGGAGGCGGTTTCATGATAGCCAATGTCGCGGGGGAGGTCAATCGAATGAGACGCCGTTCTGATCGGTTGCGCGGCAAGGCCGAAGCTCGGCGTCTCTCGCGAGAGAAAGGCCGCGGCCGGCCCGCCGGCCTGACGGATCAAATCAACGTCCCGGCGATTTCCAGGAAGGCCTGGACGATCTCCGGATCAAACTGCGTCCCGGCGTATTTTGTAATTTCCGCGACGGCGGTCTCGTGGCTCAAGGCGCTGCGATAAGGCCGGTGGCTGGTCATGGCGTCGTAGGCGTCGGCCACGGTGATGATCCGGGAAAGGAAGGGAATGTCTTTCCCCCGGAGGCCGTCCGGATATCCGCTTCCGTCGAATCGCTCGTGATGATGGCGGATGACCGGCCGGATCTTGTCCAGGAAAGCCACCGGCTTGATGATTTCCTCGCCCACGACCGGGTGGTTTTTGATCAGGGCGAATTCGAGATCGCTCAGCTTCGTGGGCTTGTGCAGGACTTCCTTGATGACGCCGATTTTCCCGATGTCGTGAAGGATCCCGGCGAACTTCAAGGTGTCGATCCGTTCCCGGGTCAGCCGGATGCGCTTGGCGATTTTGACGGCGATTTTCGTGACCCGGTCGGAATGGCCCCGGGTGTATTCATCGTTGGCCTCGATCGCCAGGGACAGGGCCTGGACGGTTTCGAAGTATGTCCGTTTCACGCTGCCGTAAAGCTTCGCGTTCTCCATGGCGATGCCGGCTTCGTCGGCCAAGGTGGCCAGCACGCTGAAATCGTTTCGGTCGTACCGCTCCTCGGACCGTTTTTCCCCCAGGAACAGGATGCCGTCCAATTCCCCTTTGACGAAGATCGGAAGGATGACCTCGGCCCGGAGGGCGGACACTTCGCCCGGGAGGTTCTTGTAGACGTTTTCCGACCGTAGCCGCTTGATGTCGTCGGTCGTGATGATTTTATTGGTTGTGTTCAGCACCCGGACGATGTCGTTGAAATCATCGAATCCGATCTTATGAAGGGGAGAGTCCAATCCGGTGGAGGCGACGATCTTGAACCGTCCGCGCTGTTCGTCCCGGAGCATGACGGCCAGGTTCTTGGCCCTCAGGATGCCCGAGATGGAGACGAGCAGATCGACCAGCTCCCGGAGATCGAGGACGGAACCGAGGGAGCGGGTAAATTTGGCCAGGGCGTCCTGGTAATCGACCTTTCCCCGGGCAAAAATCCGGTCGATTGTTTTTTCGATGAGCGTCCGCACGGGTTGAAAAGTGAGAGCGATGATGAAGGCGGCGATGATTTTTTCCGCCAGGGAGGAGTATCCGGTAAGCGACCGGAACACGACCTCGAAAATCAGGATGATGGCGATGTAGACGCCGATGACGAACGTGCTGAGAATCGTATACAGGGCGGTCCGCTTGACAATGACGTCGATGTTCATCAAGTGGTGCCGGAGGATCGCGTAGGCGGTCAACAGAACGTAGGT
>JAAZPG010000211.1 GCA_012797375.1 Acidobacteriota bacterium | reverse complement strand
GCAAGAAATAGTCCCCCTCCTTGCCCGGCGGCTTGGGGAAGCGCTGCTTGAAAAATTGGGGCGGCCGCTCGGTTCTCAGCTTTGGATTGTCGTCCGGGGCGGGCGCCCCGGGGTGCGTGTTGATCTTGTCGAACAAGTCCTCGTCCCCGCCCGAATCAGCGGCCGGGGCCGTCCGGCCGAGGTCGGTCATCAGGTTGTTAAGAAATTCGTCGTTGTGTTTCTTGTTCTTAAACAGAAGAAGGGGCCCGGCCAAGACGTCGAATCCGGCGGCTTTCTCCCCCAGGTTGAAGCGCGACATCCAGCGGACATTGGATTCGGCGTTATAGATGAAATAATCCACGCCGTAGATCACGAGCTTCGGGACGCCGACGCGCTTTTTGTAAAGCTGGTAGAAATAATAATTGTATTTAGGCCCCTTCCCCCAGTATGCTTCCTTGAAAATCTTCTTTCCCAGGCAGCTTTCCAAGTGAGCCGGAATGATGCCCTCGAACGTCCGTGAAGTCCCGAAGACAAGAACCGCGGGATTCCGGCCGGCTAAGTAGCGGCCCAACCGCTGTTCAAAGTCGCTCTTTCCATACGAGCGATGCTCGATCGCCCGGACGGCCAAGGAAAGACCGCGGTCGAAAACGAGCAGAGCCGCCAAGAAACAGGCCAGGAGGGCCAGAAATCGGAGCCGCTCAGAACTGGATGTAGATGAACTCATTTCCCGTATCCACGGCGAAAAGAATGATCAGGCAGACAAACAGGGCCAAGGCCGCCCCGCGGAGCGGCAGGGGCCGCCGGCTCCACCATCCGGAGGATTTATCGCTTGCCGCCAGCCGCTCGCCTCCCAGAAGGACCAGAATCAGAAGAACGCCGACCACGAGGAAGCTCCAACCGGAGGGATTGATCTTCAATTGCAGGAAATGAAGATACGCGAAGGCCTTGGAAAGCGTCGGGGCGCGGAAGAAAATCCAGGCGAACGAGATCAGGTTGAACGTCAGGATCACCCGCAGGGCCCGGAGGAGGGCCGGCCGGGACGTCAAGCCGGCCTTGCGGGCCCAGCGCCGGCGACGCTTGCGGCCGAGCTGGCCGGCGATCATGAACGCCCCGTGCAGCGCCCCCCAGAAAACGAACGCCCACGTCGGCCCGTGCCAAAGGCCGCAAAGGGTCATGGTCAGCAAAGCGGACGTGATATAGGCCCAGGATTCCACCTTGACCCCGAACAGGCGGTCCTGCTTGAGAGGCCGCATCACGGTGTAGGACACCGGCAGGAACAGGTAGTCGCGCAGCCAGGTGGAGAGGGAGATATGCCACCGGCTCCAGAAATCGGCGATGCCGACGCTGAGATAAGGCCGGTTGAAGTTGGGGGCCGACTCGTAGCCGAGCATGCGGGCCAGCCCGATGGCGATGTCCGTATACCCGGAAAAATCACAATAAATCTGGAAGGCATACAGCCAAGCGGCGAAAACGAGATTCAATCCCTGCCCGCTCGGATCGGCGAACACCGGGTCGACGAAAACGGCCAGGCGGTCGGCGATGACCATTTTTTTAAAAAATCCCCAAGCCGCCTGCGAGGCGCCGCTGAAGATCCTCTCAGCCGAGAACGTCTCGGGATGACGCAGCAAAGGGAGGAAACGCCCCGCCCGCTCGATCGGACCGGCCGAAACCTGGGGGAAAAAGGAGGCGAACAGGGCGAATCGGCCGGCATGGGTTTCCGCCGGGATCCGCTTGAAATAAACATCGATCAAATAGCCGATCAGGCGGAAGGTGTAGAAAGAGATGCCGATCGGCAGAATCATTTTGAGCGGCTTCCAGGTCCAGCCCGAGCCGAACAGCGAAACGACGCCGGCCGCCGTCCCCATGAAAAAATTGACGTACTTGACGGCGACCAGGGAGCCCAGGATCAAGATCAGGGCGGCCCAGAGCCACCGTTTCCGCGCTTTCCTCGCCTCCGGCGGCAAGGCGGCCAGTCGCCGGGCCGCCGCATAAGCGACGAGCGTGGGCAGGACGAGAAAGAGAAGATGGCCGGGATGGCCGTAGGCGACGAAAAAAAAGCTCGCCGCCAGGAGCGGCAGCCAGCGGAGGGATTTCGGCGTGAGCCAGACAAGGCAAAAAACAAGGCAGAAATAGTATAGAAAAAAGACGGATTGGAGCAGCATCGGATCGAGAGATTTTACTCAAGTCCGCGCTGACAGTCAACGAAACGGCTCCTGTCACCGGGGACCGCGAACATCTCCGCCCTTCCGGCGTTGAAAAAAAGGAGACGGATCCGTCCCCGGAATCCGTCTCCTTCAGGCGAAATTCCTTAGGGCAGCTTTTTAAAACAGAGGAACCAGTCCAGGCACTCGTAGGCCGAGCCGGCGCCCTCGACCCGGTCCTTGGCTTGGCCGCATGATCCCGGCGGGGGGATGATGACCTTGTCCCCCGGGCGCCAATCGGCCGGAGTGGCGACCTGGTGCTTGTCCGATGTCTGCATGGCGACAAGCAGCCGCTTGATCTCGTCGAAGTTGCGGCCGTTGGACAGGGGGTAGTAAATCATCGCCCGGATCACGCCGGCCGGATCAATGAAGAACACGGCCCGGACGGCCTGGGTGTTGCTGGCCGCGGGCTGGACCATGCCGAAGCTCTTGGCCACTTCCATCGTCAGGTCGGCGATCACCGGGAACTTGACTTCAATGTTCCGCATGTCCTTCCAGGCGATTTTTTCCTTGATCGTCCGGAGCCAGGCGATATGGCTGAAATGGCTGTCGATCGAAAGGCCGATCAGGGAGCAATTGAGGGCCTTGAACTCCTCCTCCATCTTGGCGAACGTCATAAACTCGGTCGTGCAGACGGGCGTGAAGTCGGCCGGGTGGCTGAACAGAATGACCCATTTTCCCTTGTAATCCTCCGGAAAATGGATTTCCCCCTGGGTCGTCACGGCCTTGAAGGCCGGGGCTTTCTCGCCGATCAGGGGAATCCGGGGCTTGCTTTCGTCGTTCATGGGAATCTCCTTTATAATATCGATAATGGAATCATATCATATTTGTAACCATTGTCAAGTTTATTTTCCTCGGAATCGGCCAGGGGCGGAGAAGATCGACCGCCTCCGTTCTGAAGAGGGGGAGCCGGGGACTTGGGAAACGCGGATCGGCCGGGCGCTTCGGGGGAGCATACGCCGGGAACCCTCGTGCGGAGCCCGAGCTCAGCCCGGCCGCGGATAGGCCTTCCGGACGGCCGGCCCCCCGGCGGACGTCGCCGGCCGCCGGATTAAGTCAAACCGGACGGGAGGCCCCGGCCAGGATCATCCGCCGAATTTCCGGAACAAAGAAAGAAATGACCGCGAACGTTCTGTTCCGCCGGCTCAAGGAAAATCCTCAACCGGTTTTCTATCCCGGCAGCGCGGGATCGCCAAAAGGGACGGGAGGAAGCCTCGGACCGGCGCTTCCCGTTTTGCCGCCGGACATGGTAAACTGCGCCCGGAACGCCGATCGACCGGAAAGGAGGAAGGGAAGCCGTGTCCGCCGCCCTTCTGATCGTCCTGGGAGGAGTTCTTCAAGCGGCCGGCCTGGCTGGCTGCGTTCTTCCCGTCATGGCCGGCCCGCCTCTCAATTTCGCCGGTTTGATCCTTCTCGACTGGGCCCGCGGCTGGAATTCGTTCAGCCCGGCGTTTCTCGTGGTCATGGGCCTGCTGACGGCCGGAAGCATGATCCTGGATTATGTCCTTCCTCTTTCCGGGACGAAGCGATACGGCTCGAGCAAGCGCGGCTTC
>JAAZPG010000210.1 GCA_012797375.1 Acidobacteriota bacterium | reverse complement strand
CGCCGTCAAGCCGGACGCCCCCCCGCCGACAACGGCGATATCAAAGGGCGCGCGCATGCGGCAAGCATACTGCATTCGACCGGCTTCGCCAAGCCGGGTCGCCGGTTTGTCAAGGCAACTGGATCAAGGGGACCCGCTTCCAGGAAGAGGACGTCGAAGGCAGGACATGATCACGCCGCCGAAACAGATGGGCCGCCGGCTCAGCCGGACGGCAGCTATGTCCGATTGTTGTCCGAGCCGGGGCGACGGCCGGAATGATTTTCCGAGGGATGATCCGGCCGTGGCCGAAAACGTCCCGAAGATCATCGGCGGGGTCCGCTGCGTCCTTCCGGGCGCGCGAGGGCCCGTCTTGAAGGCCGGATTGCCTGGAATTATGATTTGCGCGGCGTGGCTCCGTCGGCGCAGGGACCGTCCTCGTCGCCCGTTCGGGCCGATTCGGCGGAAACGGGGACCGTGCAGACGGGAAGGGGCTCGGGCGTCATGGCCGATCCGCAGCAGGTTGGAACGGACGCCGAGGTCGGGGCCGAGGCCTTGGCCCCGCAGGCGGGGCAAACGTACGTCGTTTCCTTCATGGTTTTTCTCTCCAGGAAATATTATAGCAGGCTTGCTTCCCGCCGTCCCGTGCTCCGCCTCGGGACGTCCGCGGCTTCGGCGGAGAAGAACGCCGCCCGGTTCAGGCTTTCCGTTTGAGGCTCGAGGCGAGCAGCTCCGAGAGGGCGGTTTTCATCGACGGAGGAAGCGAGGCCTCCCGGATCCGCCGGGCGCAGCGTCCGGCGATCCGGCGGACATCCGCCTCGATCCGTTCCGGGATCTTTTCGGTCCGGAGAAGGGCGTTGAGGCGGGAGATATCCCCGGCCGCGGGGCGGCGCTTTCCGAACAGGGCGGCGGCCCGGGGTCCACGGGCCCGGCTCAAGTAAAAATAATAAAGGGTCTTTTTCCCTTCCCCCACGTCGGAGCCGACGGGTTTTCCCGTGGTTGAGGGACTGCCGAACATGCCGATCTCGTCGTCCTTGATCTGGAAAACGAGCCCCAAATCGAGGCCGATGTCTTCGAGACCCCGGATCGCGCTCTGTCCGGCGCCAGCCAAGAGGGCTCCGGCCGCGAGCGGCAGCGAATAGGTGTACCGGGCGGTCTTGAAGGCATAGAGGCGGTAGATGCCGGCTCGGGATACGGGCCGGCGGATCCGGCCGGAATAGACGTCCTGGACCTGGGCCGGACCGACATGGGCCAGCTCGCGGCCGAACAGTGAGAGAACCCGGGCTTTATCCGTGGCGGGAGCGGCCAGAGAGGCGAGGATCTCCAGGCCCATGAAAATCAGCACGTCGCCGGCGCACAGGGCGGCCGCCCGGCCGAAGCCCGGGGCGTCGTTTACGCCCTTCCGCCGGGCCTGAGCCGCGTATTGGACATGGATGCTCGGCTTTCCGCGGCGGAGCGGATCATCGTCCATGATGTCGTCATGGATGAGGAAGGCCGAGTGGAAAAGCTCCATGGCCGCGGCCGCCTTAACCGCGTCCGGGCCGGCTTTTCCGCCGAGCCGGTCATGGGCGATCAGGATCAGGCCGCCGCGGATCATTTTCCCGCCGAGGACGAACGGCCGGATGCGCCGGGTGAAATCCGCGCCCCAGGCGTTGACCGCGGCCAAGCCAGCCGCCCGGCCGTCGAAATAGCGCGAGAGGCATCGCGCGATCCGCTTCCGGCTCTTTTCGAAATCGCGATCCAATGTTGATCCGGTCATCGGCTTTTTGTCTCCCTCTCCAAGCGGCGCCGGAGCCGGGCGACGGTCCGGTCGATGACGTCCATCGGCGTGCTAGCCCCCGACAGAACATAGAACTTCCGGCCTTGTCCGAGCGGAAGACCGTCGACGTCCTCCGGCCGGCTGACCAGGCGGGTCCGCCGGTTCCCCGCGCCGGCGATCGACATCAGGTTGCGGGTGTTGGCGCTGGCCGGGGAGCCGATGACGATGACGCCGTCATAGCGGGCGGCTTGGATGCGGGCGTCCCGCTGGCGGTCTGAGGTCGGTTTGCAGATCGTGTTTTCGAACCGGACGTCGGGGACGAAACGGCGGATTTTCCTCAGGATGGCGTCGGCCTCGGCCCGGATGAACGTCGACTGGATGACCACTCCGGCCCGGTCGACGCCCCGGAAAAATCCCCGGCCGGCTTCCTCCGGCGTGCCCAGGATGAGAGCGTTTTCGACCTGCCCGGCGATTCCCTGGACTTCTTCGTGCCGGCGGTCGCCGATGATGATGACGCGGCGGCCTTCGCCGGCCAGCCGCCGGGCCCGGGCTTGGATATCCTTGACCATGGGGCAAGTCGTGTCGACGAAGGAGATGCCCGAGGCCTTGATCTCGCTCAAACGAGAGGCTGGTATCCCATGGCTCTGGATGATCAGCAGGCCGTCCCCGGCCAAGCGGTGGTCGTCGATGGTCTTGAATCCGCGGCGTTTCATCCGGTTGAGGACGATTTCGTTATGGACGACCTTGCCCAGAAGATAAATCTTTTTCCCCGGCTGCTCGAGCCGGAGCTTTTCAATGATTTTGAGAGTCCGGTTGACCCCGCCGCAGAAGCCGACATAGGGCGAAACGTCGACCTTGGGAGACGCGGATTTATTCATCGGCCGTTTCCTGGAGCTTTTTGAATGATTCGTCATCGGGGCTTTCGCCGACCGCCGGGACATAAGCGGCCGAGGCCGCCATGATCAGTACGGCGGCGCATCTTCCCTTCGGGGATCATATCCAATAAAAATTTATACCAAAGGAATCCGACGGATACAAGAAGGCCGGCGCCTCGTTGGATTGCGGATTGATCCCGCCTTTCCCAGACAAACGGGAAACGCTCTTTATCGAGATTCGCGAGGCCGATGACGTTCATGCCGGATTTATGGAATCCCCGTCCCCGGGCGATCAACTTTTCATTCGGGCGACGGATTTCTTTTTCGGACTCAAAACGATGATCCGTATTGGGAGAAAAAAGGACGCGTCCGCCCGAGGGGATCGTCGCCAAAGGACGATCCTCGCGATTCTCTTCAGCCGGCGGATTGACGACTCGGCATTTCGCCCGCCACGGCCGCTTTTTGCGCTTCACCGGGGGCTTTCCCGGCTTCGACACGGCGGTGGCGGCGATTTGACTTATCCGCCCTGAAAAGCTAGAATCAATGACTCCCTGAAACGGAAAATTTCGCCTTGACGAGAACCGAACATCAGGGGGAAAGACCGTCATCATCTCACTTTCATCATCATAGGAGGAGACCCGATGGAGAAACCCTTCAACGCTTTCGAGATGGCTCAGAAACAATTCGACGCGGCGGCCGATAAGCTCGGCCTGGACCAGGCGACCCGCGAACTGCTCCGCAACCCCCTGCGCGAATACCATGTCCTGATCCCTGTCCGCATGGACGATGGGAGCACCAAGGTTTTCCGGGGATACCGGGTTCAGCACAGCGACGCCCGCGGTCCCTGCAAGGGCGGCGTCCGTTTTCACCCCCATGAGACCGTCGACACCGTTCGGGCCCTGGCGATGTGGATGAGCTGGAAAACCGCCGTCGTCGACATCCCCCTGGGCGGGGGCAAAGGCGGCGTCATCTGCGACCCGCACAACCTCAGCGACCGGGAGCAGGAAGGCATCTGCCGCGGCTGGGTCCGCCAGCTTGCTTTCAACATGGGCCACGAGCAGGATATTCCGGCGCCCGATGTCATGACCCACGGCCAGCACATGCTCTGGATGATGGACGATTTCGAGCGCATCCGCGGGGCCAAGTTCCCCGGTTTCATCACCGGCAAGCCCGTCGGCATGGGAGGTTCGCTCGGACGGAAGGAAGCCACCGGCTTCGGCGTGATCTTTACCGTCCGGGAAGCGATGAAGGAGCTCGGCATCGACATTAAGAAAGCGGTCGGCGCTTTCCAGGGCTTCGGCAACGTCGCCCAGCACGCCGTCAAGCTTTTCAAGGAATACGGCGGCAAGCCGATCTGCGTCGCCTGCTGGGACCAAGCCGACCAGACGTCCTACACCTTCCGGCGGGAAAGCGGCATCGACCCCGACGAGCTCGTGGCCATCACCGACAAGTTCGGAACCATCGACAAGGCCAAGGCCCGTCAGGCCGGCTATGAGATCCTCCCGGGCGATGCCTGGATCGAGCAGGAAGCGGACCTTCTCGTGCCGGCGGCTTTGGAAAACCAAATCACCGCGGCCAATGTCGGCAAGATCCACAAGCGAGTCCGGATCATCGCCGAGGCGGCCAACGGCCCGACGACGCCCGACGCCGACGCCGAGATCATCAAGCGCGGCATTTTCGTGATCCCCGACTTCCTCTGCAACGCCGGCGGCGTGACCTGCAGCTATTTCGAGCAGGTTCAGTGCAACATGAACTATTTCTGGCCCCAGGATGAAGTCCTCTCCAAGCTGGACGAAAAAATGACGGTCGCCTTCAAGGCCGTCTCCGAGCTGGCCCGGAAAAAGAACATTTATATGCGCGATGCCGCTTACTTGATCGCGGTGACGCGTGTCGCCGAGGCCAGCCACAAGCGCGGCTGGGTATGATTCCGGCGTCCCGTCGTTTTTCCTAGATCGCTGCGCGGCCCCGCCCCCGAAGGCGGGGCCGCTTTTTTTTCGGGGAGGTGAGGCATGAGCCTTCGCGAGTCGGACGTCCCCAAAGGCCCGCTGCGGGAGCGGGTCAAGGAGTTGGAGTGCCTCCAGGCCATCGTCACCGTCATCGAAACGCCCGGCCTGTCCTCGGACAAGATGCTCCAGCGGATCGTCGACGTCATCCCCTCCGGCTGGCAGCATCCGGAGCGGTGCCGGGCCCGGATCAAGATCCATAAGGCGGTTTTTCACACCCCTGGATTCGTCGAGACGCCCTGGATGCAGCGCGTCCCCCTCCGGGCCCGCGGGGAGACGATCGGGGCGCTGGAAGTCTGCTACACCGGCCCGGGCGGCTCCCCCCAGGAAAACGCCTTCCTCCTCGAGGAGAAGAAGCTCATCGACCTGATCGGCAACCGGCTCGGCCGCTTGATCGCGGGGG
>JAAZPG010000209.1 GCA_012797375.1 Acidobacteriota bacterium | reverse complement strand
GGCTTCGCCGGCCGGGGCCAGGACCGCCTCCGAAAATTGGATCCGGCCCTCGCCGTTGACGTATGTCCCGGCCTGTTCGGGAAACAGGGTTCGAGGAAGAACCACATCGGCTTGGGCGGCCGCCTTGCCTTGGAAAGCGCCCAGGACGACGACGAATTCCTCCCCGTCGCGGACGAACGCCCGAGCCGGCCCGGCCGAAAGGAGGCCTCGCGGCTTCGGGGACGCGGAGCCGGCGGACGCGCCGAAAGCGGCCATGATCTCGACCGCCCCGCGGGCGTTGGCTTCCCAGCCCGCGGGAACATATAAACCTCCGGTCATACCGGCCAGGTTCCACACGGCGGCCGCGTTCCGCGGGCCCCACGGCCCGGCGACGAACGCGGGACCGAAGACAAAGGCGGCCGGGTGCCGCCGTTCGAGAAGAGCGATCAGCTTTTCGGTCTTGGCCGAGATCGTCTCCGCCCGGGACCAGACCGGGAGCGCCCGGAGCGATCGGCGGAGCTCCTCGAGTCCCGGAGCCCCGGCCGGGACGCGTCCCGAACGGTTTTCGCCCACGGACCGGAGGACCTCGAGAAGGAACCGGCCGGCGTCGGCCGGACCCAGCTTGATTTTCAGGGACGCGCACCGGTCGAGGCAGGAGTCGCCGTCCCCCCCGACGAGAACGAGCTTCGCCCCGCCCAGGACGGCCCGGTTGACGGCCGTTCCCAAAATCGGGGCGGTCAGGGGGAGGGCTTCCTCGAAAATCACGATGAGACGGGCCTTGGCCAGGTCGTCGAAGGAGAAGGACGGCGCCAGGATGTCCCCTCCCGGCCGGCCGGCCGGAAAGCCGGACCGGTAAACCGAAATATCCTCGGCCAGATGGAGGGACCGGGCGCCGAGAACGTCCAGGGAAAGCCGCCCCAGCGACCAAAGGTCCTCGCAGGAATCCTGGGCCGAAAGGACGGCGGCGATGTCTCCCTTAAGGTCGCCCAGGCCGGCGGCCGCCGAAGCCAGGGCGTCCTCCCAGCTCGTTTCGACGAGAACGCCGCCGCGGCGGACCATCGGCCGGAGGAGGCGTTTGGGATGGCCGAGCAGGTCGCCGATGATGAACCGGCCCTTGACGCAGGCCTGGCCGTCGGAGGGCGGTCCGTCCTGCGGCCGGACGTCGACCGGCCGGCCGTCGCGGAGGCGGAGGCCGAGGCGGCAGCCCTGGCCGCAGAGCCCGCAGACGAACGTCCGGGTCTCGTTGAATTTCGCCCCGTAGCGGACGGCCCGTTCGGTCAGGGCCCCCGTCGGACAGACGTCGACGCAGGCGCCGCAGAACCGGCAGCCGACGTCGAGCAGGCGCTTGCCCATCGAGGTCCCGACGGAAACCGGGGCGCCCCGCCCGACGAAGGCGATCGCCTCGGCCCCCCGGATCTCCCGGCAGACCCGGACGCACCGTCCGCAGAGGATGCAGAGCCCGTCGTCCCGGTCGATGAACGGGTCGTCCCGCAGTACGCCGGCGCCGCGGTAGGTCATCGGGTGGGAGAGGCGCTTGAGGCCGACCTCGGCCACGACCTTCTGGAGCTCGCAGCGCTCGTCGGCCGGGCAAAGGATGCAGCCGGTCGGCTCGTCCGTTTTCCGGCTCGTCGCCTTGCTCTCCTCGCAGTCGTTCTTTTCCAAGCAGACGAGGCAGGCCGAGGGATGCTCGGACAAGAGAAGGTCAAGGACGTCGCGGCGGAGGTCCAGGATCCGGGGCGAATTCGTGAGGACCGTCATCCCCTCCTCGGCCGTCGTGGCGCAGGCCGGGGCGGGCAGCCGGCGGCCGGCGATTTCGACCAGGCAGATCCGGCAGGCGGCATAGGGAACGAGGCGCCGGTGATCGCAGAGCGTCGGGATCGAAATCCCCATCGCCCGGGCGGCGTCAAGGACCGTCGCGCCCGCGGCGACGTCGGCCGTCCGGCCGTCGATCGTGATCTTCACGGCCGCTCCTTCTTCCCGGCCGGCCGGGCGGACGGCGGGGAAACGAGGTCGCGGCAGACGCCGGCCGGACATCTTTTTTCCCGGATATGGATTTCGTATTCCTCGCGGAAATGGGCCACGGTGGAAAGGACGGGATTGGCCGCCGTCTGTCCCAGGCCGCAGAGGGAGGCCGTCTTGACCGTCAAGGCCAAGGACTCCAGCCGGGCCAAGTCGCCCTCTTCCGCTAGGCCCGAGGTCATCCGCTTGAGAAGCTCGGACATCCGGCGCGTTCCGGCGCGGCAGGGCACGCACTTCCCGCAGGATTCCTCCTCCAGGAAATGGAGATAATAGCGGGCCAGGTCGACGATGCATGTCCGGTCGTCCAGGACGATCATTCCGCCCGAGCCCATGATCGAGCCGGCCTTGGCCAGCGATTCGAAATCCATGCGCAGGTCGAGGGCGGAGGCGGGGATGCATCCGCCCGACGGCCCGCCGGTCTGGACGGCTTTCAAGCTTCGGCCCTCGGGGACGCCGCCCCCGATGTCCTCGATGATCTCCCGCAGGCTGAGGCCCATCGGGACCTCGACCAGCCCGGTGTTGCGGATCTGCCCGACCAGGGAGAAGATCTTCGTCCCCTTGCTTTTTTCCGTCCCGACGGAGGCGAACCGGGCGCTTCCCCGGTCGAGAACGATCGGGACGTTGGCCCACGTCTCGACGTTGTTGATGTTCGTCGGCTTTCCCCAGAGGCCCGATTCGGAGGGGAACGGCGGGCGCTGGCGGGGAAAGGCTTTCCGGCCCTCGATCGAGGCCATCATCGCCGTCTCCTC
>JAAZPG010000208.1 GCA_012797375.1 Acidobacteriota bacterium | reverse complement strand
AAGGCGGGCCGCGTGGAGGGCTTCATCGGCGTAGATATTCCCCACCCCGGCCAGAACGCGCTGGTCGAGAAGGACGCTTTTCAGCCGGCCTTTGCGGGCGGCCAGGCGGGCGGCGAATTCCTCCGGGCCGATGTCCAGCGGTTCAGGCCCAAGGCGCCGGATCTCGTCGCAGGCCTCGACCGCCCCGCACGGCAGGCAGCGGAGGAAGCCGAATTTCCGGACGTCCCGAAAGCGAAGCTCTCCGTCCGAGCCGGCGAAAGAGAGAACGAAATGCGTGTGTTTCGAGAGGGGACGGCCGGCGTTCTCCCAGTCGAACCGGCCGGTCATCTTGAGATGGAAAAGAAGGGCCCGGGGAGGCGCCTCGAGGATCAGGATCTTGCCCCGCCGCCTCACGGCCAGGATCCGCGCCCCGGCCAGGGCATCGAGATCCCGGGGCTCCGTCGCCCGCAGGAGCTTGGGTAAAAAACAGCGGGCGGCCGCGACTTCCCGGCCGACGATCGCCGACCTCAGGGCGGCGGCGATGGTCTCGACCTCGGGCAGCTCAGGCATTCCGGTATTGTAACCGATCCCGCCGGAGACACAAGGCCGTCATTCCCTTTTCGCTCCCGGCGAGATCCCCCGCCCGGCCGGCCGGAGATCCGGGACACGGCTCTTGTGTCTCTAAAAAAAGACTGCTAAGATGTCCTCCGTCATGAAAATCAAAGCCGTCGTCCTGATGGTTCTCGGCTGGGCCGTGCCCGGCCTCGGCCATTTTCTCCAGAGGAAATACCTCCGCGGGGCGGTCTTTTTCGGCTGCCTGGCGGCCATGACGGCCCTCGGCCTGGCCCTGGGCGGACGGATCTACCCCTTCCAAACGGAAAATCCCCTGACGATCCTGGCCTTCTTCGCCGACATCGGCAACGGGCTTCTCTATCTTCTCTCCCGCGTCCTGCCCGTCGGGATCGGCGACCTGAAGCTGGCGACGTTCGAATTCGGAACCGCGTACTTGGCCGGGGCGGGGCTTCTGAATTTCCTCGTCGCCCTCGATGCTTACGACATCGCCGCGGGGACAAAGTCATGATTTTCCGCAGCCACCTTCTCTCGATGATCCTATATGCGGCCCTCGTCGCGGTCGTCCTGGCCTTCCTCCGCCGGGACGAGGCAAAAAGCCGCCTGAAATACGGCCTGATCATGTTCGGAGGCATGGCCGGAGGGGCCGTTTTGTTCGGCTGGCTGATGTACCTTTTCACCCTGTGAGGATGGTATAATCGGTCCGGCCGGGGCCTCGATGATCGAGTTCAGTCACGTTTGGAAGCAGTATCATAAACCGGACTGGGCTCTCTCCGACGTTTCCTTCGCCGTCGCGGCCGGGGAGATGGTCTTCATCACCGGGCCGAGCGGATCGGGGAAATCGACGATCCTCCGGCTGATGACCCGGGAGTGCCCGCCCACCGACGGGCGCATCCTGATCGAAGGGATGGACATCCGCCGCATCCCCTCCGCCAAGATCTACGTCCTGCGCCGGACGATGGGCGTGGTCTTCCAAGATTTCCGGCTGCTCGCCGAGCGCCGGGTCTTCGACAACGTCGCCGTCCCCCTCCGCGTCCTCGGCCTGCCGTCCAAGGACGTCAAGCGCAAGGTTTTCCTCGCTCTCCGCATGGTCGGGCTCCACCATCGGATCTGGAATACGCCGGCCGGCCTGTCCTACGGGGAGCAACAGCGGGTGGCCATCGCCCGGGCGGTCGTCAACAATCCCCGCCTTCTTTTGGCCGACGAGCCCACGGGAAACCTGGATCCCGACCTCGCCTCGGAAATCATCGCCTTGTTCCGGGAAATCAACCGCCAGGGCACGACCGTCGTCATCTGCACGCATGACCGGGAAATCGTCCGCAAGTTCGCCGGCCGCGTTCTGGCCCTCCGGGAAGGACGGATGCGGGAGCGGGGGACGGCGCCGTGAACGGGCGGAAGATCGGGCGGGCGTTCCGGGACGCCGGGGGGCATCTGCGCCGGGGCAAGCCCCGCCACGCCGTCTCTTTCGCCGTCCTCGTCCTCTCTTTTCTGATGGCCGGCCTCTTTCTCTCTCTTTCGAACAACCTCCGGAGCCGGGCCCGGATCCTCTCCCGGGATGTCGCCGTCGTCGTCTACCTCAGTCCGTCGGCCACGGCCGCCGAGCGGCGGACGATCGAGGACCGGGTCCGCCTGTCGCCCCTCGTCGCCTCGGTTCGGACCGTCACCCCGGAGGAAGCGGGCGACCGGTTTCTCAAGGAATTCCCCGATCTTCGGGACGTCCTGGAAAATCTCGGCCGCAATCCCCTCCCGGCCTCGATCGAGGCGATCCTGCGCGATCCGGCCGGTCCGGACGCGCCCATCGACCGGATGATCGACGGTCTCCGGCGGCTTCCCGGGGTGGAGGACATCCAGTTCAACCGCCGCTGGTCGGACCGCGTCCGGGCCCTCGGGCGGTTGAGCGACGCCGTCGGGGTCGTCGTCGGCGGCCTTCTCATCCTGATGTCCATCGCCGTCGTCTCCGGGGCGGTCCGCCTCAACATCCTGAGCCGGCACGAGGAAATCTCCATCCTTCACCTCGTCGGGGCGACGAACGGCTACATCCGGGGCCCCTTTCTCCTCGAGGGCCTGATCCTGGGAGTGGCCGGGGGGACGGTCGCGGCCGGACTGGTCCTGCTCGCGGCTCGTCTCTTTCCGCTCTATCTCGGCCATTCCCTGGGCGCTCTCCAGGATCTCATCGGCTTCGAGCCGCTCTCCCTCCTCCAAGCCGCCGGCCTCGTCGCCGGCGGGGGCTTGGCCGGTCTTCTCGGCAGCCTGGCCGCCCTGGGCCGCGTTTTCCGCTCTTGATCCTCGCCCCGGCCCGATCAACGAATTAACTTCCGTGAACGGCTTGCCGCGGGGCAGACAGAAACAACGACTGTTGGGCAGCCGAGTCCGCCGGCCGAACTCCGCCCTTTTATCTCCACGCGATGCGTCATAGAGCCGCCGGTTCATTGACATCTTCCCCGCCGGTGACCTAAAATCTCAACACATGGCCACCCTGGGACAAGAATTGCGGACAGAGCGGGAGAAGCATTCGCTCTCCCTCAAGGACATCTCCGACCGGACGAAAGTCGGGCTCCGCTACCTCGTCGCCCTCGAGGAGGACCGCTGGGAGGAAATGCCCCAGAAGTTCTTCATCCGGAGCATCATCAAGGCCCACGCCCAAGCCATGGGCGTCGATCCCGAGCCCTTCCTGGCCCGCTATGAGGAACAAGAGAAGGCCCGCTTGGAATCCCCCGGGAACGAGGGCGAATCTCCAAAACGAAAGAAGCGCGGCGCGGAGGCCGGGGGAACGCGCCGAATTCTCGTCCCCGCCCTCGCGGTCCTGCTCGTCCTCGGCGCGGCCGCGGCCGGATATCTGCTTTTCCTGAAGCCCGGGGAAAAATCCGCTCCGCCGGTTTCTTCGACGGAGATTCCGGCCCCGCAGACCGAGGCCGCCCTGCCCGAGCCGGCCGCGGCCAAGGAACCCGAGCCCGTCCCGGCCGAAACGGGCCTCCGTCTCGAGCTCCGTTTCAACGCCGATTCCTGGATGCACATCTCGGCCGACGGCGTCGTCGTCATGGACGGGATCAAGCCGGCCGGATCGACGGCCTCGCTCCGGGCGGAAAGGGAATTCATCCTCCAGACGGGCAATGCCGGCGGCTTCGACTTCACCTTGAACGGACGCCAGGGGCGGCCCCTGGGAGGAAGCGGCGTCGTCCTGACGGATATCCGCATCACCCGCGAGAATTCGACCACATTCCTCCGGGAGGAGAATCCGCCGGCCGGCGGCGCCGTCCGCTGACGCCCATGGACGAAAACCAGGGCCGGCGGCAGAAGAAGGGCACCCGGGTCGTCGTCTCGGTCATCCTCCTTCTCGTCATCCTCTTCTTCGTCATCGACGTCTTCCTCCGCGGTTCGGCCGAATTCTCCCCGGGCAAGGTCACCTCCATTCTCCTGGCCGCCCTCCAGTTCATCGTCCTTCTGCTGGCCTTGATCCTGTTCTTCGTTCTCGGCCGGTATTTGGTCAAGCTTTACCTCGAGCGCAAGCAAAAGGTCGTCGGCTCCCATTTCAAGACCAAGCTCGTCATCTTCTTCACCGCCCTCTCCTTCATCCCCACGCTTCTCCTCTTCATCTTCACCAGCCGGATCATCAACAACAGCATCGAGCAGTGGTTCCGCCTCGATATCACCCGCCTGGTCAAGGACACCCGGGCCGTGGCCGATGGATTCTACGCGACGACGTCGGACGAGACCTTTCATTTCGCCCAGCAGCTCGCCCGGGAAATCCAGCGGTCCGAGCTGGCCGACCCCGCCCGGCGGCCGCGCTTGGAGGATTTCGTCAAGGGGAAGCTGAACGAATACCGGCTGGACGAAATCAGCCTCTTTCTCGGGGGGGAGGAGCTGTTTTCCCTTCTCAATCCGAATCTTCCCCTCCAGGACTATCGGGACCTCAACGCCGACGAGGTCCGCAAGGCCCATCTCGGCTTGGACCTCAACGACATCACCCCGATGGGGGCGGGCGAGTTCGTCCGGCGAGGGGTGTCGTTCATCGACCCGAAGATGGGAGCGGTCCTGGTGACGGCCGGCAAATTCCTTCCCCAGAACCTAACGCAGAAAATGAACTCGATCATGGCCCTCGACGAACGCTACCGCATGCGGGGGACCCAGCGGGATCTGACGAAGACGCTCTACACCCTGACCTTGATCTTCGTCACCCTGATCATCGTCTTCACGGCCATTTGGATCGGCTTTCATATCGCCAAGAGCATCACCGTTCCCATCGAAAAACTGGCCTACGCGACCAAGGAAGTCTCGCGCGGAAACTTGTCGATCAAGATCGAGGATCCCGCCTCCGACGAAATCGGGACCCTCATCGACTCCTTCAACCAGATGACCGCCGACCTGCGGAAGGGCGAGGCGGAGGTCGCGGCCAAAACGGCCGAAGTGGCCGCCCGCCAGCGGACGATCGAAATCGTCCTGAATGCGATTTCGACCGGGGTCATCGCCCTGGACGCCCGAGGCATCGTGGCGACCATCAACCCGGCCGCCCGGGAGATGCTGGACCTGCCGGAAAAAAACGCGACCGGGCGCCCCTACCGGGATCTCCTCGCCTCCGAGCGCTACCAGGCGCTGCGGGCGGCCATCGAGACGGCGTTCGTCAACCGGGCCAGGATCAGCGACCGCGAGATCCCGATGACCATGGGCGTGCAGACGAAGACCCTGTCGCTGAACCTGACGCCTCTTCGCAAGCCGGAGGAGGACTTCTCCGGCTTGATCGTGGCCGTGGACGACCTGACCCAGCTCATCACGGCCCAGAAGATCGCCGCCTGGAAGGAAGTGGCCCAGCGGGTCGCCCATGAAATCAAGAATCCCTTGACGCCGATCCAGCTCAACGCCGAGCGCATCATCCGCAATATCCACAAGGGCGATCCGTCGGGCGGCGAGGTCGTCGCCGAAGGCGCCCGGGTGATCATCCAGGAAGCCCAGACGATCAAGGCTCTGGTGGACGAGTTCTCGGATTTCGCCCGGCTGCCCAAGATCCATCTCCAGCCGGCCTCCCTTGGCGACATCATCCGGCAGGTCGCCAATCTCTTCCGGGGGATCTACGCCGATATCGTCTTCGAGATCCGGATCGCCCCGGATGTCCCGGCCGAGATCCGGCTCGACGCCGAGCAGATCAAGCGGGTGTTCATCAATCTCATCGACAACGCCATTGACGCGATGAATAAAAAAGGTACAATCACTCTTCAAGCGGATTACGACCGCGATTCCCGCCGCGTCCGGGCGACAGTCACGGACACGGGGCCGGGAATCTCCGTCGAGGACCCGGAAAAGATCTTCCTGCCGACTTTTTCGACGAAGAAAAAAGGCCGGGGCCTCGGCCTGGCCATCGTCAGCCAAATCATCCGCGAGCATGACGGCCTCATCCGCGCCGAAAACAACCGGCCGATGGGAGCGAAATTCACGATCGAGCTGCCTGCATGAGTCAAGAACGCGTTCTGGTCATCGACGACGAGTCGGCCATCCGGTCCTCTCTCCGGGGAATCCTGGAGGATGAAGGGTATGCCGTCCGGACCGCCGCCTCCGGAGAGGAGGGATTGGCGGCCCTGTCCAAGGAAAGCTTCGGCCTGGTCATTCTCGATATCTGGCTGCCCGAGATGAACGGCCTCGACGTGCTGGCCGAGATCCAGCGCCACGAGGACCGTCCGGCGGTGGTGGTCATCTCCGGCCACGGGACCGTGGAAACGGCGGTCAAGGCCGTCAAGATGGGCGCCTTCGATTTCCTCGAAAAGCCTCTGTCCCTGGAAAAAGTCGTGCTGACCGTCCGCAACTCCCTCCTCCGGGCCCGGCTGGAGGAGGAGAACGTCCGCCTGCGCGAGCGTCTGGCCGGACGCAATTGCCTGGTCGGCAAAAGCCCCGCCCTTCAGAACCTCCGGGCCAAGATCCGGGCGGCGGCCCCGACGGACGGCCGGATCCTCATCTCCGGCGAAAACGGAACGGGCAAGGAGCTGGCCGCCCGCCTCATTCATCAGCGCAGCCCGCGGCGGGATCGGCGGTTCGTGGAAGTCAACTGCGCCGCCCTCCCCGAAACCCTGATCGACGCGGAGCTTTTCGGGTGCCTCAAGGGCCACGGCCCCGACCCGGCCAAGGAAAAAAAGGGAAAGATCGTCCAGGCCGGAGGCGGGACGCTTTTCCTGGAAGGCATCGAGACCCTGACCCTCCGGACCCAGGCGGCTCTCAACCTGGCCCTGGCAAAGGGATCTTTCGAGCCGCTCGGCGGCTCGGGGCCGGTTCCGTTCGACGCCCGGGTCATCGCCTCGACCAAGGCCAGCCTGGGCGACCTCGTCCGGCAAGGGCGCTTCAACGAGGACCTGTTTTTCAAGATCAACGTCATTCCCCTGACGCTGCCGCCGCTGCGGGAGCGGCTTGAGGACATCCCGGTCCTCATCGCCTATTTCTTGAGGATCTATTGCCGCGAATACGGCCGGATGCCCAAATCCATCCATCCGGAGGCGCTCCAGGCGTTCGTCAACTACTCTTGGCCGGGCAACGTCGCCGAGTTGATGAACGTCCTGGAACGTTTCGTCATCCTCGTCGAGGATCAAGTCATCGGCCCCGGCCATTTGAACCTTCTGGTCGAAACCCGCGAGCAAGGACCGATGCCGGCCTCCCGGCCCTCCTTGGCTGAAGCCGTCCGGAGGGCCGAGCGCGAGGCCGTGCACCAGGCGCTCCGCCGGCACCAATGGGATGAAATGCGGGCCTCGGCCGAGCTTCAAATCACGCCGGAGAATCTCCGGGCCAAGATCCGGGACCTGCGCATCACCTTGCTTCCCTGAGGCCGCATGCCCCGCGATCAGGCCGAAGCCATCGTCCTTCGGACGTTTCCCTTGGCCGATCAGGACAAGATCGCCGTTTTTCTCACGGCCGAGCGGGGCGTCCTTCGCGGCGTGGCCAAGGGGGCCCGGAAATTCGCGAACCGGTTCGGAAGCTCCCTCGAGCCGTTGTCCCACGTCACCGTGTTCTTTTACGAGAAGGAACGGAGCGACCTGGTCACGATCAGCTCCTGCGACCTCCGCGAATCGTTCTTCGACGTCTTCTCCGATCCGGCGGCCGGCTTCGCCCTGTCCTACATGGCTGAATTATCCGAGGAATTCGTTCCGGTCCGAGCCCGGGAGAACCTGGCCTTCCGCCTCTTTCTCTCGATCCTCCGGGCCGTCCGGGACAAGGTCGACGTCCAGATCCTGACCCGATATTTCGAAGCCTGGCTCCTCCGTCTCAACGGAATCCTGCCGGACATCCGGCGCTGCCGCCTCTGCCGGCGGGCGATCGAGGATCCGGCCCCGGCTTGGCTGTCCCCCCGCCGGGACGGCGTTTTCTGCGACGCCTGCGCGCCCTCGCGGAAGGAAGAGATCCGGGAAAACCTGGGCCGGTTCCTGTCCTGGGTCCGGGACAACCCGCCCTCCGCCTGCGCCTCCCTCCCGTTTTCGTCCGAAGAAATCCGCTCCTTCGCCGGCGCCTTGCAGGCGATGATCATTTTCCACCTGGAGCGGGAGCCGAAAAGCCGTCGCTGGCTTCAGGCTGAAAACGGGCTCAGCGGACGTAAAGAATAAAAACGACGGAGGCGATCCAAAGGATGATGGTCGCGGCCAGCGGCTTGTCCCGGAAGATCATCTCCTCGGGATTCCCCCCCTGCCCCCGCTGGTGGACGAGGTAAAGATAACGAAACAGGCCGTAGAGGACGAACGGCATGGTGAAGATCAGGTTCGACGTCCCGAATTTGCGGACCGTCTCCTCGGAAACGGTGTAGAGGCTGTAGGCGATCACCGTCGAGGCGGTGACGACCGAAATCATCTGGTCGAGAAGAAGGGGGCTGTATTCCCGGAGAATGGACCGGTGGAGAGACGCGTCCGCCTCCAGGAAGACGATCTCATGACGGCGCTTGCCGAAACCGATGAAGAGAGCCAGAAGCGAGGTGCAGATGATCAGCCAGGAGGACAGGGGAACGCCGAGGACCACCCCGCCGGCGACGACCCGGAGGATGAATCCGGAGGCGATGAGGAAAACGTCCAGGATCACCACGTTTTTCAGCCGGAGCGAGTAAGCCAGCATCAGGGCCGCATAGAAGGCGGCCACGACCGCCAGCCGCGGACGGAGAACGAACGCTCCGGCCAGGGCGGCGGCGGCCAGGATCACGGCCGCGGCCAGCGCCCGCCGCGTCGAAAGGCGGCCGGAGGCGATGGGTCGAAGGCGCTTCTTCGGATGGAGGCGGTCGGCGGCGAGATCGCAGACGTCGTTGACAAGATACATCGCCCCCGACAGCAGGCAGAAAACGGCGAACGCCCCGGCGGCCCGCAGGACGGAGGAGCCGATCAACGCTTCCCGGCCGAACAGGAGGGCGGCGAAGACAAAAAGATTTTTCGTCCATTGGCCCGGACGGAGGGATTTCAAGAGGTCGCCCATCGGAAGCTCGTTTGCTGCGGTTATTATATGCCAGCCGGCCGCAAGGCGCAAAGGCCCCCGGCTCTTTTCAATCTCCGCGCTTTTCGCTATAGTGGACAGCCTCGGAGGGCATGCATGAGCGGCGGAAAAACGAGGACGATCCGGACGGCTTCGACGGCCGTCTTCGCCGTCCTCGCTCTTCTTCTTGTCTTCAATTTCGCCGATCAGTCCCTCCAGAGCCCGCTCCTTGATCCGCTCCTGGCCGATTTTTTCGGGCGGACGGCCGATATCGTCCCGCTCGGCTGGGTGACGTTCGTCTTCACTCTGTGCGCCGCGGCCGCGACCATCGCCGCCGGCCTGCTCGCCGGACGCGGCTCCCGTCTCCGTCTCTGCCTGGCCGGCTCCTTGACGTACGGCGCGATCGCCGTCCTGTCCGTCCTGATCCCCCACGGCCGGATAGGGTATTCCGTCTTTTTTCTCGCCCGGGCCCTGGCCGGTTTCGGAATCGGGCTGATCGTTCCCTCGGTTTTCGCCCTGGCCTCGGACCTCGTCGCCGCCGACCGCCGGTCGACGGCGTTCGGCGTCCTCTCGGTCGCGATGCTGGCCGGCCGTCTGGCCGGATTCGCCGCCGGCGGCGCGTTCGCCGCAAACTGGCGGACCGCCTACGCCCTCATCGGGGCGGTCAATCTCGCCCTGGCCGCGGCCCTCGCCGCGCTCCGCGAGCCGCCCCGGGGAATCCGCGAACCCGAGCTTCGGGAGGCGATGCTGGCCGGGGCCGTCTACCGGTTCCGCTGGACGCGGAAAGACGCGGCCGCGCTCAAGGCCGCCCCCTCCAACCTCTGGCTGATCTTCAATTTCGTCGACGTCATCCCGGGCTCGATCATCCTGTTCCTGATCTTCAAATACATGAAGGACGTCCACAACATGGATGCCGCGGCCGTCAATGCCGCGATCATCGGGGTCTTCGCCGCCGGGGCGGCCGGAGCGATCGTCTTCGGCCGGGTCGGCGATCTCTGGTTCCGCCGGGACCGTCGGGCCAAGGTCTGGACGGCGCTCCTCTGCAACGCCGTCCCGGCCCTCTTCATGATCCCGTTTTTGACCTCCCGCGTCTGGATACCGGACGGGGCGGGCGTCGGCGAAACGTTCGCCGTCCCCGGAGCGGTCGGACTGGCGGCTTGGATCGCGGCCGCCGTATTCATCAACCAGGGCGTGAATCCGAATTGGTACGGGACCCTGACCGACGTCAACCTGCCCGAGCACCGGGCGGCGATGATCTCCTTCGCCTCGGTGATGGACATGGCCGGAAACGCCCTCGGCCCGCTTTGCGCCTCTTACTTGGCGACCCGCTTCGGCCTCCGGACGGCCATGACCGCGGTCCTGGCCTTTTGGATTTTCAATGTCTTTCTCTGGCTGCCGATTCTCTCCCGCGTCCGCCGGGATCTCGACCGCGTCCACGCGGTTCTCTCCGGCCGGGCCGCGGCGATGAACGCCCGGCCGAAGGATGGTGTTTAACCCATGAAACCGATGCTCGTTCTCTTCAACCCTTCCTCCAACCAGGGCCGGGCCGCCGGCAAGCGGCGGATTCTCCAGGCCGCTCTCAATCGGGCCGGCCTCGAACATGCTTTCGTCGTCACCCAGAGCGTGGGCCACCTGCGCCGGATGGCCCGCGAGGCCGGCCGGGATTACAAAATCATCGTCGGGGCCGGCGGCGACTCCACCTATTCGATCATCGCCGGGGAAATCACGGCCGGGCGGACGGACGCCGTCCTGGGAATGATCCCCCTCGGCTCGAGCAACGATGTTCCCCGCGAATTCGGCTTGGAGCGGATGGACCGGGCCGTCCAGGCTTTAAAAGAAGGACGGACCCGGGCGATCGACCTCGGCGTCGTCCGGGCCGGAGGATCCGTTCTGGGCTGTTTCCTCGGGCAAGCCAACGTCGGGCTGGGGGCGGTGGTCAACCGGCGGGTTGCCCGCATGGCCGAGCGGAGGAGGAAAACGGCCCGGCGGCAATGGGCGGCCGGTTATTTGGCCGTCCGGGCCGCTCTTTGGTCGCGGGAGGTGCCTCTCCGCCTCGACATCAAGGACGGCGGGCCGGCGTATTCCGGGAAGGTCCTGGCGGCCGTGTTTTCCAACATCCGCTACTGGGCGACGGGGAAAATCATCGCCCCCAAAGCCCGGACCGACGACGGGCTTCTCGATCTCTGCCTCATCAAGCCCTGCCGGTTTCTCCGCCTAGCCGAGATTTACCGCCTGGCCGGAAAAGGGCGGCATGGACGGCTCCGCCAGGTCGAGTTCCGGCAGGCCGGCGTTTTCCGCCTCCGGTCCGAGGTTCCCATGGAGATCCAGGCCGACGGCGACATCCTCGGGACGAGCGACGGCCGGACGAGATTCAACGACCTGGAGATCGGGATCCTT